>NZ_VILC01000093.1:0-16971 GCF_009712065.1 Aphanizomenon sp. UHCC 0183
GAGAAGCATTATTATAGAAATTTCACAGGGACATCACTAATTTTAATCGGGAATAAATTCTGGATCGAGTAGATCATCGGCAGAAAACGGACAACTTTCAGGAAAAAGATGAGCAGGTAATTCACTTTTTTTGATAGCCTGTCTTCTGGCTTTAACATAAATTTCTGCAATTTCTTGCAAGAAATAGTTATACAACGTTTTAGACTTTAACAATAACTCAAGCTCAAATCGAAAGTTATCAATTTCATTTTGCCAACCTTTGGCACAGTATTCTTTTTCAGAGTTCCAATACTTATACAACAATAAGTGAATGAGCAATTGACGCAGGTAACTGTCAACTTTCCGCCTTTGTTCATTACCCAAACTGAGAATTTCCTCCTTTAAATGTAAAAAATCTAATTCCTCAATGCGATTATTTTCTAGTAGTTTATAGGTTTCTTCCAGCCAAAGGAAATAATCTTGTTCGTAAAGAGCATTAATGGTGTTCATGAAAGCACCTAACTATTGTTTACTCTATTATAGTATTATAGCTGCGATAGCGAAGCGCGACCTAGAAATCGCTCTATTTTTCCAAATCGTTTTTTCAATAGTCGAGAAACCAGAGCGATCGCTTTTTAAGCTGTACTGCATTTAATGGCGTGAATGATACAGCCTTTTCCGCTCTGATGAGGTACAAAGTTGAATCATGAAACTCTTGTGGTGCGGGCATCTTGCCCGCTAGATATGTACCTCATAACACCGGGAAGTGCTGTATGTTCATAAACAGATATCATTTTTGAGGCAATATGATCCCATGTATAATTATCTAATATAAACTGCCGGGCGCGATAGCGAAGCGCTCCGTAGGAATCGCCCATTTCTTGAGATTTTTGAGGATGATTTAAGAAGTTTTCAATTGTAGTAGCAATATCATTAATATTAAGTTCTGTAACATATCCCAGATGTTGTTGCTGGACTATATCACTGAGCGCTACACCAGGGGTAATTATAACTGGAGTACCCGCAGCTAGGGATTCTAGAACTGATATACCAAAGTTTTCGGAATAGGAAGTTAGGGCAAATATATCTGCTCCTTGCATTAATAAATCCTTGATTTCACCCTTGACAAATCCGGTAAAATGTGTTTTTTCTGCAATTCCATGAGTTGTGACTAAAGTTTTTACCTCAGTTTCATAATCTGAATCGCCGCTACCTGCGACAATGAATGTGAAGCGGTAATCAGATAATTTACCTAATGCTGGAATTAGGTAGTCTAAACCTTTTTTAGGATGTAAGCGAGATAAAAATAAGATAATTGGTTCATCTATGGGTAAATTAAAATGTTGTCGTAGACGTTGATAAGCATGAGGAATTGTATCGGGAATCGCAAGTCCGTGAGGGATGATAAAATTTGGAGAGGATAAATTCAATAGTGCAGCTTCTTGCTGTTCTGCAACAGAGTTAAAATGAATTGATTGACTGTGATTAAGATTAGCTTTTTCAATAATTTTGAGATATATTTGCTTTTTTCTAGCACTTTGCTGTAATGACCATTCACAAAGTAGTCCATGTACGATAACAATATAAGGAACTTTTTGACAGCGGGCGATCGCCATTGCTATTGTAGAACTATAGGAGAAAATAGCATGAATATGTAATAAGTCATAATTACGGATATTTTGCCATAACCATATTGTTAATTCTCTGGAAAAAGCAAATTCCCTCAAAGAGTGAATAGAAGGAGAAAACCGAGGAAAGAACTGGACAGGAACTTGTTGATAATTGATAAATTTTCCTAGAGGTACATCTAATATATCTTCTCCATTATCATTAGTGGTGACAATTTCTGCGTCAATATCATTTTTTCTTAAAGCTTTCACCATTTCTAAAATGGCTTGACTCGGACCGCCGCGAACCGTCGCAACTGAAGGAATGACATGGAGAACTTTCATGTTGTTATCTACTCGAAAAAAATAAAGGATTAATACGCTTTAATGATAGCAGAATTTCTGGACTGGAAGAATATTTGAGAATATATTATAAGGTAAAGTCTTGCCAAGATTGATCTATAGCAATCCTAAATTAGTTATCAATAACAAGATACCAAACTTGTCTAATAATTCGGATATCTAATTCTTGCAATGTTCACAAATCAAATAGGATTCCTATATCAATGATATAACTAGAAACTGTTTTCCAAATATGTAGCGAGAGTTTTTTGAAACTGTTCTAAGCCAAAGGTGTCAATGACTGCTTGACGTAGGGCTTGAGGTTTGTAAATTAATGAATTAGGATATGTACCTTGGAGAATTGAAATGATAGTTTCAGCAAGTTCTTGGATATCATCAGGATCAACCAATGCCCCTAATTTACCATGACATAGAGCATCAATAGCACCATCTTGATTTCCACCAATAGTTGGTTTACCACAAGCAAGTGCTTCCAAATAAACTATACCAAAACCTTCTCCCTTGCTAGGCATAGCAAAGACATCACATAGATTATAATGATCTCCTAGTTCCTCATCTGATACAAACCCCGTTAAGGTTACACAATCGCGTACGTTTGTAGAATCTATTATTGCTTCCACTCGATCTCGATCATCTCCCTTACCGACAAGAAGGTAATGAATATTGGGAATTTGCTGACGAATGATGGGTAAAGATTGAATAATTTGATCATAGCCTTTGTAGCGATCGCCTCCAGCTAATCTAGCTACGGTCAGGATAATCGGCTGATTTTTATCAAGTTGATATCGGTCTAATAAATACTGAGGTTTAGACTGAATTATAAATTGACTAGCATTAAAAGTATTTGATAGTATATGTATATTCTTCAGTGAATTTTCCTGATCTATTAGGATGTGATTAGATGTGTATTCACTGACTGAAAGTATTTTCTCTGCTGCTTTCAAAGCACTTATTTTAGATGCTTCTTTGATATCCCAAGCATCAATACCATGTACAATTACCCAGTAAGGAATTTTTAATAACTTAAAGATTTGTAAAGCCAGTGGCGAGAAATTGATATGTCCACAGATAATCAGATCAGGGCGTTCTTGCAAAGCTGCTAAAAAAACTTGAAAGGCAAATACTGGTGTATGTAGCCAAGAATATTTCCATTGTCCAGCAAATTGGAACTTAGTGTCTGGATTAGATTGTAAATCATCCGTAGACTTAGCATCATTTTTCAGAAAAATATGGCGATCGCTATCTGGTAAAATCCTTTCTATGGCTTGGATGAAAAAGGCTGAATAAACCTGTATTCCTCCTTTAAATTGGAAGATATCAGGCATCCAAACATGAATCTTAGGGACTTTAGACATACACTTTTAAATGAAGGTTAATTTTTCTAAGTTGATAATTATTAATAGTGTCATGACATGAAATATTATTCCTGATTTTCTAGCTTTTATGTGAATTTAACACAGATTGCACCCCCTTAATTAATCGTTGCCTATACAAACCCCAATTTAACTCCTCCGCTTTGCCTCTAGCTGCACGTCCCATTTCTGCTAGTTCTTGGGGATGAGAATAACACCATTCTAGTTTATCCTTGAGGGCTTCTACATCTCGAATGGGAATGATAAACCCTTCTACCCCATCAGTGATAATATCAATATTGACCCAAAAATTTAAACTTTTTACCATAAAGATTAGAGCGATCGCTAAAATGAAACCTTGACATTATGCGCCTTTCAGGGAATGAAACAGCCCTGCTTTACAAGGGCAGGGTTAGGGTGGGGTAAAAACCAGAAATGCCATATATCAATATTACCCAAACCAGTCGGTTAAAACCGACTTCAGCTATTAGACAGGGAATCAATTCCCTGGCTTCCTGGCTTCCTGATTTTATGATCTGGTTTGATGATCCTGTAAATATCCAGCCAAAGTTTTCTGAAACTGCTCGAAACCAAAGATATCAATAACCTGTTGACGCAAAGATTCGGGTTGATACATTAAAGGGTTGGGATATGTACCCTGTAAAATTTGAATAATAGTTTGAGCAATTTCATCTACATCATCAGGATTTACCAATGCCCCTAGTTTACCATGACAAAGCGCGTCCGTAGCACCATCTTGATTACCTCCCAATACAGGTTTACCACAGGCTAGGGCTTCTAAGTAGACAATACCAAATCCTTCTTTTTTACTGGGCATAGCAAAAATATCACAGAGATTGTAGTAATCACACAGTTGTTCATCAGGAATAAATCCAGCTAAGGTGACACAATCTTGTAATCCGAGTTGGGTAATTAATTGCTTAATTCTAGTTTCGTCATTTCCTTTACCCACAAGAATGTAGTGAATATCGGGAATTTGCTGACGAATTTGAGGAAGTGCTTGAAGAATTTGGTCATAACCCTTATAGCGTTCAACTTCCGCTAGTCGAGCTACAGTTAATACTATAGGTTGTTCCCGCCTTAGTCCATATTTTTCTAATAAATAAGCAGGTTTGGGGGCTGGTTGAAAGCGACTAGGTTCAAACTGGCATGGTAAGATAACAATTTTATTCGGGTCGAGGTTTTGTTCTTTGATGAGGCGATCGCGTGTGTAACTGCTAATTGCTAAAATCAGGTCTGCATGATGTAGAGCCTTAATCACAGAAGTGTTTTGGATATCCCAAGCTTCTATACCATAAGCCATTACCCAATAAGGGATATTTGTGAGTCGTTTTAGCCAGTAGGCTGCAACGCTGAAATTCAGGTGGCCCATAATGATTAAATTTGGACGTTTCCAGAGTCCCCAACCAATTAGTTGGGCTGCAAATACAAGTGTTCTCAGCGGTAATGGTATAGATCCAGAAAAGTGGAACTGAGTGGGGGCTATGGTCGAGAAGTTGGGTGAGGAATTTTTGTCATGCTTGATAAATACATGATAATGATTATCAGGATAGATATTTTGAATGGCTTGGAGGAAAAAACGGCAGTATGTTTGAATACCACCTGTAAATTCAAATAAGTTGGGAAACCATAGGTGAAGAGTCTTCGTATTCATGGGTTTTTAATAAAAGATATAATTTTTCAGATTAATCATTTTCTAAATTCTGTCCAAAACATAAGGATAATTATCTAAACCCAATGCCCTTTTAATTCCTAGAAGATTTCCCATAAAAAGACCAATAATTATTAAAACAAATGGATCACCAAATAGTAAAGATGAAGCAACAAACATCGGAATATTAGCTATTAATAAGGAGAAATAGATTAAATTGAGACAAGACAGTTCTCCTTTATTAAGATAGAAAGAAACTTTTAGATTTCTCCAGAATACTAGCAATAACTTAAATATTAAATAAACAATAATAATTAAACCAGGAATCCCAAGTTCAACAACTATTTTTCCTAACCCTGCCTCTCCAGCACCACCGGCTCCTTCAATTGTACCGCCAAAATGAGCCATTCCTAAACCTGCTGTTCCAGCACCAATACCAAAATAACCAAAACGATTAATAGCCCAGAGAATGGAGTTAAAACCTAGAGATACTAAGCGATCATCACCAACTACTGATTCACCCCTAACTAGATATGGTTGCAAACCAGGATCAACGATTCCTTTTAAATCCAACGGGAAAAAATAGGTAAATACCAATGTACCACCAATCAAAACTACAAAAAAGTAGGTATTATTTAATGCTTTTTTGGAGTTAAAGTAAAAATACAGCATTAGGTAAACAAAAACAAAAACAACTATTTCCCCAATAAATTTACGACGACCAGTGAGCAGTCCAGCTAAAAACATTCCTCCTAATACAGGTGAAAATATCATATATAAACTAAGATTATTTTTGTGAATTAAATAGCCTATTAGAATACATCCTGCCGTAGCAATGTGCCACGTAGCTATTTCTCCACTACGCATTAGTCCCGAATGAGATATTAAAGGTCCATAATCACTAGAAATTAACATTCCATCACCAACAGCTTTAAGAATCGGCCAATTAACTCCTAAATAGGAAAGAAAAATAGTAAAAGATACAATAATACCGAAAATAACGTAAATCTTAGCCTGTTTGATAATAACTGCAAAATTTTTATTGGCATACCATACAACCCAGAGAATCGGTATAGGAATTAAGTAAGATAACAAGCCGATAGTAAACATTACCATACTATTGTATCTGATATATCCAAGTATCGCTTGTACGACTACAATCAATATATAAGTACTAACTACAGATTCAATATTTTGCTGATTTTTGAAAGGAGAAAATAGTGAAGGAGAAGAACTACTAAATTTTAACTTACAGAAAACAATAATCAAAGAAAGGGCTGCTAGTACAGTTATAATAACAGGTTGACCTGGAGTAATTTTTCTCAGAGGATCTTGAAGGAATCCGTAAACTGTAATTAATAAAAAACCATTTTGCCAATTGACAAAAAGAAAAGATGCAAATAATAATGAAAATAATATATCAATCATAAAATTCTTAGCGGATAAACTTAGTTTTTAACAAAAAAATCTTGAGCCAACTTCTATAATGAAGTTTATTATACTTAATGGCTTCTGTAAAATAATCAAGAGAGTGGGAATTATGGTTTTTTAACAGGCACGAACCGATAAAATAGCAACTATTTGATTGACGCTGAAAATCTATAGATTTTGGTTGAGGCTGAATATCATTAGCCATTTTAAGATATGGTTCTTCACTTTTACTATTTCGCCTCGCTAATGTTACTTGATCAATTAAGTTTTTTAAATTTCGCTGCTCTGAAGCATATTTACCGCTAATTGAATTAATATTAATTGTTGCTTTATAGAGAACTTGGGGAATAATCACATGATCGCCTTTTTCAATCAAACGAGTCCATAAGTCACGATCTTGGGCAAAATAAAAATTGGCACGATAGCCTCCCACCAAATTATATGTACTATTACGGAACATAGTACATCCATGATGGGCTGGCATTAGAAAATCTTTAATATTCTCTAATCTCAATGTTTGTGATGATCTAGATATAGATGGAGAACAAGTATACAAATACTCACTATCAGGGGATAAAAAATCTACCCAAGCAGAAACTAGAGAAATATGAGAATCTTCATCTAAGATATCAGCTTGCGATCGCAAGCGATGAGGTAAGGCAATATCACCACAATCTTGACGGGCAATAAATTCTCCTTGTGCTGCTTTGCAGCCCCTAATTAAAGCTCTTGTTAGTCCAGCATTTAATTGATGAATTACTTTTAAATTGGAGTAAGACCTAGCAAAATCATCAAGAATTTTTGCAGAACTATCTGTAGAACCATCATTAACAACAATAAATTCAAAATCAATTTCTTGCTGAGTTAATATACTAATTAAAGTCTCTGATAGTGTTTTTTCTTCGTTGTAAATACTCATTACAACTGATACTTTGGTCATAAGTAGGTTGGCGTTAAAAATTGTCGTTGGGGCAAGGGAACAGGGAGAGAGTTTTGGGCGATCTTACTTTTCTTCACATACCTTTAAATTTTTCGGTTTACCTACTTAGCTGATTTACTGTAGCCGAGAAAAAAGTTGGAAATCTCTGATTCTATTGATTGCGATCGCTAATAAGCTGAGTATTACCCCAATATCACGCCCATAGGTTGAGCTGATGAACATAACATGACGACGAGGATTAGGTGACTGCCAGTTGCTTGTCTCCCATAGACCGTGATTATAGCTAAAAACCCCCATTATAGCCGCAATAACAATAGTTACTATGATGATCACAGTAACTAGTAATAAATCGGCCAAAATTTTCCGTAAATATAGCCGACTTGGTTTATAAATTGTTGCTGAGAGAGCGATAACCGTACCCATAAACAATCCGTACCTAATTCCCCAATGAAATTGCTCTAAAGGTATCATGTCATAGTCTATACTTGTTTGTTCAAAACTATACTGTAACAAAATACCTATCACACAACCCCATAATGTACTTAATAATACTGATACAAGCCAATACTTGAGTTTTTGGAGCATTGTAGTTGTTCATTATATGGTAAAACCATACACATAAAATTAGTGTGTTATGAAAAAATCAGATGATATTTTTTTCCGTATATCAAGGGTAGCAGGGTGTGATTGATAGTCAAACCAGCCTGGTCCTGGTTGAGGAATTTGCCAAGGTGAACTGTGATTAGATTGATGAATGTATCGCCATTGAGGATCAGTTCCTGGATTTGAGTATCCAGATGTGTCTAATTTAATGATGCGATTATTAATATCAGTAATTCCTTGTTTTCCAGGAGGATTCATCTGGCGTTGTATAGCGAAGTTATTATTATGTATCTTTACATCTACTATTGGGGTTTCATCCCACCAAGCTAACCAATTACCGACAAATGTATTGTTACGAACTCGAATATTACGTATAGTATTGCGATCGCTATTTGTTTCTTCAGCTTTAAACCAAGGATTAAGAAGTTTCAAATGGGCTGTATGTTTAGTATGTTTAGGATGAAATGGATGTAAGAAAATATTATTTTCAATCAATACGGGACCTTTGAGAACCGGGCTAAGTCCTAAACTTACAAAGGAGTCATAAATCAAATTCTGGTAAACATGGATATTTTCTGCCAGTCCATCAAATTCAATGGCATCATCTGTATTTCTGAACAACAAATTTCCGTAAACTTCCGCACCTATAGGATGAGATTGATCAGAATTATCAAAAGTTGTTTGTGGAGATATTTGTAGTCCGTCCCCCCCGTGAGACACAAGATTATGGCGAATAGTTACACCCTGAGCAGTTAAGCTGAGAAGAGATGAATTGCCACCAGTTGAATAAACCTCCCGCCAGGTTAACCAATTTTCATACCAGTCATGCTGGGGGTAATTATGATAAAAACTATGTTCAACTAAGATATTGCTGGCTGGTTTAGCAATAGACGAGGAAGATACCCCATACATTGCGCCAGTAAAATAACAATCTCTAACTGTGATATTAGAAGCATCCCATAGTAATATGCCTGCACTTACACCCATTTTTAAACGCAAGCCTTCAAAAACAATATGATTAGCTTCTACCCAGATATTAGCCGCAGGGGGAACATTGCCAAATTGATCAGGAGATGGAACTTTGCTAGGTATTGAGATATTTTCTAGTGATTTACCTGATGGCAGAAAAACATACAGGCGTTTGATTTGGCGATCATAATAAAATGCACCATAGGCATTCTTTCGTTTTACCAACGCTCGGAATTTATCTAAAGTTACCCCCCAATGGGCATGATATAGATTTTCTTCCTTATATTTATATGAAACTCGGTAGACATCCCAGGGTGGTTCTGTCGAAAAAATACCATCTCCTTCCCACCGCCATAATAGCGATTTAATAATTTCTGGATCAACTGCATTGGTAATGGTGACTGTTCCTGGTTCTTGGGCGCGAAAAGTAATAGGATTGTCAGGTTGACCACTTTGACGAATATGAAATTTTTCCCGATAAATTCCGGGGAGAATGATGATCTCTTCTCCAGCAGCAACCATATCTGCTGCTCTTTGGATAGTGTTAACCGCATGGGTAGGACTATTACCTAATTGCCAATCCTTTCCATGAGGTGAAACATAAATTTTGCCTTGGCGTAGCCAGGGGGTAGGTATTTGCCAGAAATTTATGGCAGCAATGATAGTAGTTAAAATTAGCCAAGAATTGATTATTATTAAAGATACTTGGCTTTCACTATTCTTCATCAGAATAAAGCTTTTTAATTAAAAAACAGATACTTCCGGCACGATAAAGTTTATCAATGGTTAATTCATAGGATGACCATTGCATTTTTCGCGGTGACAAAATTGGTGCTGCTTGATGAAATCGATCAATTTGTCCTATAATCCATCTGATCAATCTAGGGTATCGTCCCATGCGAGATAAGGATTTTAACATTAATACAATTACTGTAAAAGCCAAAAAAATTGACTATATTTGCTTAACTCACTTGCGAAGTTGAGGCGGTTTGCTTGCAAGTTGATAGGCTTGAAAAAATCCTCTTATTTCGCCAATTAGTTTAACAGGAATCCACCAAGGATGGCGGAGATGAAAACGAGTTCTCACTTGTCTAAAAGGTCTAATTAGAATGTACATAATTTTTTCTAATCCATGACCATGACGTAAAGCATAGTAGTAATCACCAACTGTATAAATAGGGGATGCAGATTTTAAGAAATTTCCTTTAGATCGTGTTCCTCCAGATTGTGCTTGCAAATGATTAATACTAGCACTAGGTTCAAACCAGATTTTTCCATTATTAGCAATAACTCGTTTGGCGAAATCTGTTTCAAAACGAGAAGCCACTGGAGGCTGGAAGGATTCATCAAACCCCCCCAAAGTTATGGCTTTATTTCTATTCACAGATAAATTACCAGCCATAATATTTTCAACAAAACATTCTTGTGTACTTCTAAAGGGAAAGTCTAAAAAACGATAAATGCTACCACCTTTTGGTTGATAAGGTAATTTTTCCGAAATTTCTTTAGGTTGTAAGACTTGACCAACTACCGCTGTTAAGTCATTTTGCTTCTCAAATGCTTGAACATGAGCTTTTAATAAGCCATCAGCAGGAATTATATCATCATCAGTAAATAACACGATATCACTTTTAGTCATGTATAATCCCTCATTCATGGCTTTAGTTAAATTTGCCTCTGATAATCGAACCCATTTGATTAAACCTTGATTGTGCAAAGATAATAGTTTAGATTCTACTGCTGGTTCGTGTTCAACAGTTTGATCAATAATAATTAAATTATCAAAGTTAACACTATGAATTTGTGGCAGCAAAAAATTTATAGTATCAATTAATATTTGTTCTCTATTGTAGGTTGGTATAACAATGCTGAGAGATAGAGAATTAGTTGAATTCATATTGTTGTAATTACTACTTTATTTTCTACATTGGACACAGACAGATTTGACAAATCTTGCTTTTTCTTCAACTTCTGTAAATCTCTGGTCTTCTGAATCATGGAAATAACCTCTTCTAATTTCTTGAAAACCTGCACGTTTTAAATAAAGTTCTAAAGCGGGATAGTCCCACATCCATAAGTGATCACTATTACCTAACCAACTGTAAATTAAACCTTTGATGCCACGACGAGAGTTTATTGAACCTAGCAGGGTCTCTTTCATGAAGAAAACAGATGCGTCAGGGGAAGATGAGTTAACATAATCTATGGCAATTTCCTTTATATCTGGAACAATAAATCTAAATATTCCTTGAGGTTTTAATAAAGTGAATGTATTGTTGAGAGCTATTTCAAAATCTGTCAAGGCTAAATGTTCTGTAAATAAATATTGTTGTGTTTATTGTGTGAATCCATGTTTTTAATTCCTAACTGTTGTAATAGAGCAAAATTCCGAAATAGTTGTCTGATATGACCATGGCTTTAAAGATTTCTGACAAAATTCTTCAGATAGTTCGGGACTTTGGACAATCTTTATTAAGCAGTTAGTCAATGCTTGAATATCTTGTTGTGGAAAAACAAACCCATTTTGTCCCTCCTGGATTAAATCAATTCGTGAACCTACTCCATCTGATGTAATTACAGGTAAACCACAAGCCAGAGCTTCATTAACTGATACGCCCCAAGGTTCGTTAACGGCAGGATGGACAAATACATCGGATATACCGTAAAACTTAGAAAGTTCTGAGTAGGCAACATAGCCAGGTAGGACAACTGCATTTTTAAATGGTTCTATTTCCTTTTCTATATCAGACCTGAGAATACCATCACCAACTAATATCAAGAAAGTATTAGGTAATTGTTGATGTAATTGGGCAAATGCTTTGACTAGGGTGAGAGGATCTTCTCGAGGATGCCATTTCATGATACCTAAAACTACATAGGCGTTGCTGGGTATGTCGAAGGTTTGGCGTATTTCATTACGGCGATCTCTATATGTTGATGATGTTTTTGCAAACCAGTCATTATCAACATTGTAAGGAAAGTAAAAGGTTGGTTTAGTAATACCTGAAATTGTTTCTAAGTATTCACGGGCTAATGTGCCGACAGGATGCCAATAGTCATAGAGTCTGAGCCAATAACGGAGTAATGTCCGCTTGAGTAAGCCTTTGAAACCTGACAGTTCTGAATGGGGTATGGTGTTATCTGATCGTAAGCCTATGGGAATACCTTTGAGTTTCAAGATCATGGCTAATTTGGCATGAAGTCGAGGATAGTATCCAGATAAAATTACTAGGTCTGGTTGATCGGCAATAATTTTTTTGGCTACGAGTTGAGCATTTTTGGTTTCTGCTGCTGTGAGATCGCGGCGATCGTATTTGGCATTTTTTAAGTGATCCCAATCAGGAGATCGGCCTATTTCTGGATCATAGTTTTCATCGAAGACTGTATTTGAGTACGTTTGTGTGTAGTAAACAATCAATTTAAAGGGATGTTCTTGAGCAATTCGTTGATAAAGAGGAACATCAAATTGGGTTGGTTTGTTTTGGATGATTACCAATATTTGAGTCATAAAATGATGATTAAATGCTAATATTTAGTATTTTGAGGAACAAAGCAAACATCCGTCGTTTTCGTAAGCTTAGATAAGTCTATATTTCTTTGAAGATTTAAACTTTTACAAGAGTAGTTAAGACTACTCATGAAATCTGAAATATCTTTAGCTGTATATCCCAACTTAGGGTATGCAGACGTATTAATTTCAACTATGATGATTGGTGGTTTTGTCGCATCTTTTAAAAACTTATATCCTCCTTTTAAAACTTCAAACTCATATCCTTCTACATCAATTTTAATAACACTTATATTTTCCCTTTCTATCTTATCTAGACTTAATACATAGTCATCAAGCAAGATAGTTTGAACTTCAATTTCTTCTTTTACTCCATTGCTCATAAAATCAGGAACCATTGTATTCCATCCAAAGTTAGTTTCGTTAATTGCTATCTTCGCAAAGGTGGTTGCTGATCCTAATGCTAAATTGTTGAGAGTTATTGAGTAGTTTGCATTTATGTCACGAAACTTTGTTAAATAATTGAAATATTTTGGAACTGGTTCAAAAGCATGAATAGAACCACTCTTTCCAACAAATGATAAAGCGTGGCCAGATATATATCCAATATTTGCACCTACATCAATAAAAGTATCTCCATGCTTAAGAAATTTCTTGAGAGCATCAATTAGGTTGACTTCATATATCCCAAAATACATACCTCGAATTGCTGGATGCTCTAAATTCAAGTCAATATAAAAATTTATATCTTTACCAATCTTGATATTTTCAGATTGTGCTGTGCCATACAAATATTTTATTTTGCGTGTAAAAGTCACAGGGTCTTCTATAAGCAAATTGACATTGTTCACTATTTTTTGAAAAGTTGATGTTAATTTAGACATGACGTTAGATTAAATATGTATTTACAAGGATTTTAAATTATACGTTCGAGGATAAAATTCTTACAAAAACTTTGAAAAATCTGATGTACTCAAATAATGTTTTTGGATTTATATATCTGAATGACTCCCAGAATAAATTTTTGGCACTATCAACTTGTTTATTACTTAAAGCTTCAGACATATAAAACCATAAGATATTCCCAAGAGTTTTATCAAAAAAGCCTTTATATCTCTTATTAAAATATTCCCCCATTGTTTGAAAAAGATGTGTACTTTTATCTGCTTTATCTTGCAAGGACAAGGGAGACCAGCCACCGCCGGCATGATGACGGTAAACAGATGTAATCTCAGGTATTAAACCTGCTAATCCTTTCTGCGTGGCTAAGAGGTAGAGAGGGCGATCTACACAATAGACATTCCAAAACCAAGTTGGAAAGTTTACTGATTCCTTAGCGAGCATTATACTTGAAAAATGGAAGTTATAGCTAGGAATCATCTCTTCAAAGGAATAGAAATCCTGAACTTTATTTGGTCTAATTAATTCAGTATTTTCCCAATTACCTTGATCATTTTGCCGAATAGATTGTGTGTAAGTTCCACATAATGTACATTCAGGATTATTATCTAATAAGTGTATCTGTTTTATTAACTTTTTCTCATCAATCCAATAATCATCACCTTCACAAAAAGCAATATATTTCCCCCTTGCCCGAATCCATAATCGTGCAAAATTACGGTGCATTCCTACATTTTGCTCACTAATAATTAACCTAATAATATTTGGATATTGCTGCTGAATTTCTTTACAAATATCTAAAGTGTTATCTGTTGAACCATCTTCGCCAATTAGTAATTCAAAGGTAAATCCTTCGGTTTGTTGCTTAACAATACTGTAAATTGCTTGTCGGATATATTCGGCATGATTATAGGCAAGCATAATTACACTTACCATTGGTTGAGCCTTTATCTGTATATCTCCAATTTCATAGGCTGATATGGCAGCCATCATCTCTAATGTAATGAGATTATTCTCCATATTTGTTTCTAAGATGTTTTATTTGCCTTTAGGAACAGTTGGAGAAAACTGGATGTAGGTAGAACATAATTTGCTGGTTAAATGCCATCCGAAAAACTTTCGCATAAGTGAAACCAACTGCAAAGAAAGTTGAGATTGATTGGCAATGATTTTGGCTAAATGTAACAAACTATTAGCCTGCTTGATTTCTCCCAAACTACCCAAGTCTCTTGCTCGCATAAACAACCAACGAGCAAAGACTTGCATTTCTTTGTCTTCATGAGTCATTCCCGCCTCCAAAGCACAATGATATAAGCGAGGTAAAAACCAAGCTTCATCGCGCAGGTAAGCCGTTTGGCTTTGGCGAGAAACCCTTTCTGCACCTGCATGATCAAGCTGACAAGATACCACAGAACCACAATGAATTAAACGGACTTTTTTTGCTCCCATTCTTGCTTCTACATCCCAATCTTCTGGGCGCTGTTTTGGCCACGCTCCTGCTGACTCTACGATCTCTCTACGAAATAGTGGGGTATGGGTATGCCACCAGCGTTCTAGCAATAGACGCGGGAATAGATAATCTATTTGTGTTCCTGTACCTCGACTAACGGCATCAATGATTGAGCCATTTTCCGAGACTAACATAGAAGTACCATAGGCGATCGCACAATTAGGGTGATCTTGTAGTGCTTTAACCTGATCGGTGAATTTATTCGGGACTAACCAATCATCACTATCCAAATATTGGATATACTCGCCTTGAGCCGCTAAACGTCCTGTCTCACGGGCTAGTCCAGCACCACCATTTTCACGATGTATAAGGATAACTTCTGGATGCTGACTAGCTAAATTTTCTAATACTTGAGGGGTGTTATCAGTTGAACCATCATTAACTAGGATGATTTCAATGGGGCGATAGGTTTGCTCTAATACACTATCAACTGCTTTGATCACCATTTTAGAGCGGTTATAGACAGGAATGATGGTACTAACGAGATTAGGGATAAAATTTTGATTCATATATACTTCTCATCTATTAGGCGATCGCGCACAGCTTTACAAGGACTACCATAGGCTAAAAGGCGATCGCCGATATTTTTTAAGACTAGAGAACCTGCGCCAATAACCGTATCTTGACCAATCTCAACCTTCTCAATGATATTTCCCCCCAAACCGATAGAACTACGTATGCCGATTTTCACATTTCCACCTGTGGTTACACCAGGAGCAAGACTAGACCAATCTCCCATGACTGAATCATGATCTAAAGAACTTTTGGTATTTAAAATACAACCTTTGCCAATGCTACATCCACTAACAACAGTAACATGAGGCATGATAACTGATCCTGCACCAATCGTAACATCAGAACTAATAACCGCAGATGGGTGAATAGATGTTACTAACTGAAGAGATGGATGAGCTTTTTGAATACGCTCTGCTACGGCGAATCTTTGATAATTATCACCAATCGCAATCATGAAATCTTTAACTTGATAATTTTGCATCAAGCCATCTAGATCAGCTTCTCTACCTAAAATAGGATAACCACAATAATCACTACCAACAGTTTTTATAGAATCAATAAAGCCTATGAGATGATATCGTTTTTCCAGCTTAACAAGATCCAATATAGATTTGCCATGACCTGATGCCCCTAAAATAAATATATTTCTCATTTAAGATTAAAAACCTATACTTTAAAATAATTAACAAGGGATACAAGACGCGATCTCAAAGCCAGCTTTCTCCTAGAATAAAAATACAAAAATATTAATGGTTGAGCAAATATTTTAATTGAAAAAGCGATGAACTCTAAGGGGATTATTTTAATTAATCTCGGAAACTCTAAATACAAAATTTGTATATTATCAAACCATACTTTCATACCATAGGTTTCTATTTTTATTTCTGTTTCCATAGAACAAATCCATAATTCTCTCTTGAGAAGATGATGCAAATATTTACGATCATTATTCAGGTAATCCCTAGAAACATCAGTAAATAAATGCGATAATAGCATATGCTCAATAGCATTTTTTCCAGTATATAGACCTCCTGTATGTTTACGATAGAAAGAAAGTTCTTCATTAAGAAATCCACAATTCCCATACTGTGATAAATATATGTAGACGAAGGAAATCCATCCAACAATATTTGGGAAGTTAGGATAGACATTAAGTACATTATGCTTGAACAATACAGTTGACGTATGAATAATATATCTTTCAAGAGTTTCTTCAAATGTATAATATTCCTTTAATATACATGGAAATGTACGGTTAATTGTTTTGCCTCCACACCAAGAATATTCTGGATGTGTTTCCATTAATTCGACTTGCAAAGATAGTTTTTGAGGATGAATCCAATAATCATCACCTTCCAGTAAAGCTATATACTTGCCTCTGGCACGAGAAACCAAACGCAGGAAATTAGGGGTAATACCGACATTCTCTGTAGCAACAATGAGACGGATTAAATGAGGATATTCTAATTGCAACTTCTCGCATTCTTGCCTTGTGTTATCTGTCGAAAAGTCTTCACCAATCAGAATTTCTATCGGAAAATTAACTTCTTGATTAATAACACTTTCTACTGCTTGTCTAATATAGTTCTGATGATTGCGGGTCATCATGACAACACTAACT
>NZ_VILC01000094.1:0-17848 GCF_009712065.1 Aphanizomenon sp. UHCC 0183
CTATTTTTTCAACTAAAAAACCCCTCTCTACGAAACAATGGAGAGGGGTTTTTGTTATATTGGCTGAAAATAGTTACAAAAATCATCAATTTCACAGAAAGATGTATTTTTACCAAGATTTTATTATTCGTAGTTGGCAAAAAGATGACCTTACTTTGGCTGCTACAGTTATTAGTTCTGTACTATCAGAATACGGTTTACCTTGGCAGCCGGAAGAAGCAGACAAGGATGTATTACAAATAGAAATATATTATTTAGCAACCGGTGGAGAATTTTGGGTAGTTGAACACCAAAGTCAAATTGTCGGAACTGCCGCATATTACCCCATCAATCGTGGGGAAAAAGCTGTAGAAATTAGAAAAATGTATCTGTTACCAAGAGTGCGCGGTTTAGGATTAGGAAAATATTTATTACAACAATTGGAAATAGCTATTGCTTTGCGGGGATTTGAGCAAATTTGGATTGAAACTGCCAGTATTTTAACTGAAGCTGTTAAACTTTATGAGAGTAATGGTTATCTACCAACAACAGGTGTAGAAACCAGCAGATGCGATCGCGTTTATGTAAAATATCTATGATCAAGATATTTCAAAATTTACTTAATCTTTTTCTTAAATCTTCTTGTCCGTTGTGTCAACGTTCTACGCAGAAGGAACTTTGTCCATATTGTATTCAGCAAATCCAAAGTTGCTATAAGCAAAATCCCGCTTATTTATGGAAGCAACCATTACCCATATTTGTGTGGGGAAATTATGGTGGTGCTGTTAAAAGGGCGATCGCTGCCCTAAAATATGAAAATCAACCACAAATTGGTTATGTTTTAGGAGAATGGTTAGGGGAATCATGGTTATTACATTCACCTCAACCACAACAACAGGTTTTAGTTGTTCCTATTCCTATGCACCCCAAAAAACAAAAACAACGCGGTTTTAATCAAGCTGCATTAATAGCGGCAGGTTTTTGTAATGTGACGGGATACAAATTGAAAGTCCATGCTTTAGAACGCATTAAGGAAACTGAAGCCCTATTTAATTTGTCCCCAGTCCAAAGACAAGAAAACTTAGCAGATGCTTTTGTCCTTGGTAAAGATTTGCGTCGTCGTCCCTATATACCAATATTATTAGTAGATGATATTTATACTACTGGTGCCACTGTTAAAGCTGCTGTCAAGACATTCGAACAACATCAAATTACAGTCTTGGGTGTGGCTGCTGTTGCCACGACAAATAAATAAAAATAAAGCTATATTAGATTAGTTACCCGATATTTGAGGGAACAGTATTTTTATTTATGAAAAAGATTTTTGCAGTAGGTTTAAGGCAAATTTTAATTATTCCTATCACATTACTAACAATGGGAATATGGATTAAAACAGCCTCAGCACAAAATAAGTTATATAGCCCTATTCCATTAACTAATTTGACGGAAATTTCTGATACCCTATCAAACAAAGATATTCCCACAGGTCAAGGAGGATTTGCTCGTGATTATTCAATTAAATTAAATCAGGGTGATAATTTATCTATTGATTTGTCATCGGAAAACTTTGATAGTATGATTACACTATTAGCCCCTAATGGTTCAACAGCAGGAGAAAATGATGATGCTCCTGATGGTACAAGTAATTCTCTATTATTTACCCGCATTACAGAATCAGGAACTTATATTGTGCGGGTTCGCTCTTTTGGAGAAACTGGGGTAGGTAAATTTAAACTCAAGGTCACAAAACTGCAACCAGTTAAGTAGATAGGGGTGAAAACCCAAGTTTTCAAGATGGATGGGGTATAGTTTAATTATACTCAAAACGGCTAGAAGCTGGACTTTTTTATCATACAAAGAACAAGTTCAAAGCCTCTCCCTAACCCTCTCCTAAGAGGAGCTACGGTGTACACACAAGTTATCGAATCACCATTATTCCTCAAATTACCCCACCCTAACCCTCCCCTTGCAAAGGGGAGGGAACTAGGCTGTTGACTTTGTGTGTTTTTGAGGGATTTTTCGGAAAATTATTCGTGTTATTTTTTGTTTGTGGGAAAACACCTGTTGCAGGGGTTTTCCCACAAGAACACACGACACATTTTTTGCATGAAGCCTTATGGGGTAAAGGGTTCAAAGTCAACAGCCTAGGAGGGAACTAATTTTTTCGGTTTCCCCCCAAAGCATCGGCTACGGTGTACACACAAGTAGCCAACAAATAAGCCATCTGTAGCTTAAGTTGACACCAATGTTCCCTTACAAACAACAACTAATAGCCAATTCCGCATTTTTCAGCAGCGTCTCCTTATCAAGGGTTGAAACTGGATATTGAGGAGTTACCTGTAATAACTTTTCCACCCTCTCCCGCGCAGCTTCCACCACTCCTACATCCAAAGTACCATTATTCAAACTAGCAGAGAAATCTTCAGCTATTTTATATGTTCGTTCTAAAGAAGAGGAATTGATATTTCGAGAAACTATAAATAAATCACAACCAGCATGAAAAGCCCGCGCAATCGTTCCTGATTGCATAAACATCTCAGATACAGCTTTCATATCTAAATCATCAGAAACTATCACACCTTGGAAATCTAACTCTTCTCGTAAAATATCATTCAAAATGATTTTAGATAAAGTTGCTGGTACTTCTGGATCAATCTGTGGAAACAAAATATGCGCCGTCATAATTAACGGAATTTGTGACTGAATTAATGTTTGAAAAGGTATCAATTCCCGATTTCGCAAATCTTCCCGACTCAAATTTAAGATTGGTAATTCCAAATGGGAATCCGTGCTAGTGTCTCCGTGTCCAGGAAAATGTTTAGCAGAACCTAAAATCCCTTCTTCCCGTAATCCTCGGTAATATTCTCCCACGGCTTCACTAGTGGTTTCTGGTGTAATTCCAAACGCACGAGCGCCAATAATCGGGTTTTGGGGATTAGAGAAAATATCGGCAACTGGGGACCAGGAAAGATTAATTCCCAGAGATTTTAATTCTAGTGCTGTGGCTTTGGCAACTTCATAAGCATGGGACTGCAATAAATAAGCTTGAGGAAAGCGGGTAATTGGTAAAGGTGTCCGCACAACCCGCCCACCTTCATGATCTAAAGTAGTAAATATGGAGTCACGCTCAGTATATTGGCGAACTTCATCAATGAGGTTTTTAAACTGTTCTAACCAAACTGGATATTTTACACCGTCAAGAAAGTTTTTGGCAAAAAAGATGACACCAATGGGTTTTAGTTCATTTAATGCCCGTTTATCATCATCATTTAAACTTGTCCCGGAAATACCCAGAATTAGATGATTACCAAAGCTTTGTGATGATTGGGATATTGACATAATTAGTTTGATATCAATAAAGGATAAAGCCTTTTCTACTTTATCCTTCCAGCAGGGTTATTTCATTCTAGATTTAAGCAACAAATTTAGGTATTTTCAGCCGTCTTGAGATAAGCTGTTGTGCATTTAGTTTGTATAATTCTAGCGGGCAAGATGCCCGCACTACAAAGTTCAAGTAAATTATGGTTATCAAATTTAGCTGCGTAACAGCTTAGAATCCCTGAAGCCTAAAATGACGCATTCTCTTGACACTCTGCGGTCTGAAGACACGCAGATTCTCTAAGATTTAACTTAAAAGGGATAGTCAAATATCCCCCTAGACGCTCAAAACAACTACTAGCACGAGAAGTATTGCAATTGCGCTTACTTAGGATTCAATTAATGCTTTCCGAGTTCATCACAAGCCAGTTCGGTACGCTCCATGTTTTCCCATTACTTGTTTACCCAGAGTTGCAGTGCAGGTACGAGGTAAATCAGGGGTTGCTCCTTACAAAACACTTCAAAACGTAGATGATTATTCCTACTCACAGTTTAATTTTATCATTTTTCACGGTGGTTAAAACCACTCGTGGCGTGTTTCCTCCATTTCCTCCACTGTCTGAAGCCAAGTGGTTTCCACACGACCCGCGATAAGCTGTTGTGAATACATAAAATGTCAAATTTTAGAATGAAACAGCCCTGATCCTGCCACTAAGGGACTTCCAATTAAAAAAATACCCAAAAATTTCTTGTGGTGCGGGACGAATTGCCTGCTAATTATCAAGGACGGGCAGGATGCCCATCCCACAAAATTGGGTAATTTATTTTTTGGTGTTCCCTAAAAATTGGAAACTAATAACTCGCTTTTAGCATTAGCCATATTTTCAGTTTTTGGTTGAGATGGTTTCAAGGTCATTGTTGGGAAATTTTGTTGTAAAATCACAGCCTGATAAGCTACGACTCCAGTATGTTCACTACCGAGACAACGAGCCGCTGTTCGAGATAAATCCAGGCTTCTGGGTAAAATATACGGACCACGATCATTAACGCGGACAATCACGGATTTATTGTTTTCTAAATTGGTGACTTTTAAGAAGGTATTAAAAGGTAGAGTCCGATGGGCAACAGTAAAATCATCTTGATCATATATCTCACCATTTGCGGTTAAGCGACCATGAAAATAGCCACCATACCAAGAAGCTATACCAGAAAGTTTTGTGGTTGAGGACTGTAATCCATACATTTCCATTTGTCCTTGTACCAATGTCAGTGGTTTGGTATGGAGTGCTATTCGCAAATTATTAGTCCATTCCATTGCTAAAATATCACCGCTGCGACCAATTTGCTGAGAGAGTTTTTGATCTATTGCAAATAGTAACCGATTACCTACCATCATGGAAGGAGTTTTATCTACTAAGCCTGGTTGTAATTGTGTAGGTTGTACAGCAGGCATTTTTGTTAATTGCTGCAAGCGTCTTTGTAATGCTTTGGCTGTAATTCGATCAGGTAGTCTGGCAACAAAATTGTTATTAACCCATACTTCATAACTGGATGGATTCCGCTTGACAATCAATACTGGTGAGTAATCATAACTTCCATTTGGATCGACTGGATTGCGGATGACATTAAAGAAACTTTGAAGCGATCGCACAACAGTAGAAGATGATAAATCTACCTTGGGAATACTAACTTGTGTAACTATTGGTAAAAAGTTAGTAGCATTTTTCAAGTGAGGTTGTGCAGCTATATTTTCTGGCACAGAGGAACAAAATCGCGTTTCTTTTGGCTTCAAGGTTATTGAAGGTACAGCGATAGACTTATTTCTGTAGGATGATAATTGCCTATTTATCCAGTCAAATGTGAAAGCAGTTTTTGATATTAAGGTTTTTTGCCAAGCATTTTTATGTTGTTGAGCGATCGTCAGAAATTGGGATTGCGGCTTAATTAAGTTGGCTGGAAGTTGGATTGGAGAAAATGCAGCTATTAAACCCAGTGGTAAATTTGCTGTCAACGCCAAAGCCCCACCTGTAAAGGATGTCACCCATAGTATTCCCATTGATATCATAGTTTAGTTATTCTCCAGATAGATGCACAATTCCTAGAGAAATAATCCCCAGGTTGAATAGAAAAAAGTTCTATTAAACAAAGAACAAATTTTTTTGCAATTACATAATTTCTATGCGTTTTCAGATTTGATCATGATTAAACTGTCTGGGATCATCATATACCGTAATGGAGATTTAAATAAATAAAAGTTTTAAATCTAGTTTTGAAGTATTACTAATATTTCGATTATTTTTGCTTATGAATACAATCTTTATTTGCTATTTACTTTACTATTAGACATACGTTTTTCACGTATAAACACTGAGTAAGGAAGCCATTTTTTGTATTGATGATAGGCAGTTAAGCAAAAATATACACTGATTTAAAATGAGTCCTAAACTACACTAAATAGTTATCACGGAAAAAATTTTGTGTTTATTCCTAGAGCGAAGATTAAGGTAAATTACATAGTTAGGGGGAAATTTGGGGAATTTTTTGGGAAGCAATCAGACCTACCGTGCCAAATGTAAAGGATTGCAACGTATAATGAGAACGACAAAACAGTTAAAAAATATTGAATAATAGTAGGTTTAAATGCGCGTAGCAATCGCGGGAGCGGGTCTAGCAGGACTTTCCTGTGCAAAATATCTTACCGATCTAGGTCACACACCTATCGTTTTGGAACGCCGAGACGTAGTAGGAGGAAAAGTGGCTGCGTGGAAAGATGCTGATGGTGACTGGTACGAAACAGGACTGCACATTTTTTTTGGGGCTTATCCCAATATGTTGCAGTTATTCAAAGAATTGAACATTGAAGATCGATTGCAGTGGAAAGAACACACAATGATCTTCAATCAGCCTGAAGCTCCGGGGACTTATAGCCGATTCGATTTTCCAGATTTGCCAGCACCTATCAATGGTATGGTGGCAATTCTGAGAAACAACGATATGCTGACCTGGCCGGAGAAAATCAGTTTTGGGATTGGTTTACTACCTGCCATTCTCCAGGGGCAGAAGTATGTCGAAGAAATGGACAAATATTCTTTCCGGGAGTGGCTGCAAAAACAAAACGTTCCCCCCAGAGTGGAAAAAGAAGTATTCATTGCTATGTCTAAAGCCTTGAACTTCATTGATCCAGACGAAATTTCCGCCACCGTCCTCTTAACGGCATTGAATCGCTTTCTCCAAGAGAAAAACGGCTCAAAAATGGCTTTCCTGGACGGTTCACCCACAGAAAGGTTGTGTCAGCCAATCATTGACCACATCACTGAACGCGGTGGCGAGGTGCGCCTGAATGCGCCATTGAAAGAGATTTTACTCAATGAGGATGGAACTGTAAAAGGATTCCTGCTGCGGGGCTTAAACGGGGCAGAAGATGAAATATTTACAGCGGATACCTATGTATCTGCTCTGCCAGTTGATCCTTTAAAGCCGATTTTGCCAAGTTCTTGGAAAGCAATGGAGTTTTTCCAAAAATTGGAGGGTTTGGAAGGTGTACCAGTGATTAATGTTCATATCTGGTTCGATCGCAAATTAACAGATATTGATCATCTGCTATTTTCCCGTTCTCCACTCCTCAGCGTTTATGCTGATATGAGTAATACTTGCCGTGAATATGCCAATCCTGACCGTTCCATGTTGGAATTGGTTCTAGCGCCAGCCAAAGAGTGGATATCTAAATCCGATGCAGAAATCGTTGCTGCAACTATTACTGAGTTAGAAAAACTTTTTCCCCAGCACTTTGGGGGAGATAATCCGACTAAAATACTGAAATATCATGTGGTGAAAACACCGCGTTCAGTTTACAAAGCTACTCCAGGTCGCCAACAGTACCGCCCTTCACAGCAAACCCCCATTTCTAACTTCTATCTGACTGGGGATTATACAATGCAACGCTATCTCGCCAGTATGGAAGGGGCTGTACTTTCTGGTAAACTAACAGCGCAGGCGATATTTCAAGCGCTGACGGTAGCAAATTCCTCTAACCTGCAAACGCCAACACGACCGCCCGCCACGAATGCTGCAACTGCCTGATTCCCCCCCGCGCATGAAAACGCTGGTCTCTCTAGATGAGTCATATACCCTTTGCCGGGAACTCACGGCTAAGTACGCTAAAACTTTTTATTTAGGTACAATGCTGATGAGTCCGGCCAAGCGTCAATCTGTCTGGGCAATTTATGCCTGGTGTCGCCGTACAGATGAGTTAGTGGATGGTCCGGCATCTGCTATCACCACCCCAGAAACCCTAGAACTATGGGAAAATCAACTGGAATCCATTTTTGCGGGATGCCCATTGGATAATTATGATGTAGCGTTAGTAGATACCCTCCAACGCTTTCCGCTAGACATTCAACCCTTTCGGGATATGATCGCCGGTCAGCGGATGGACTTGTATCGCAGTCGCTATGCAACTTTTGAGGACTTATACCTCTACTGCTACCGAGTAGCGGGAACTGTGGGTTTGATGTCAACGACGATTATGGGGATAGATAATAGTATCTACACAGCCCCTTGGCATCAAAACCAACAGCCCTATCTTCCTATAGAAGAGGCGATCGCCTTGGGGATTGCTAATCAACTTACCAATATTCTCCGTGATGTTGGTGAAGATGCCCGTCGAGGCAGAATCTATCTTCCCCTAGAAGATTTGGCCAAATTTAATTACACCGAGGAAGAATGTATTCGCGGCGTAGTGGATGACCGCTGGCGTTCACTCATGCGGTTTCAAATTGACCGCGCCCGTAAGTTTTACATCCAAGCAGATAAGGGTATTAGTTACCTGGCTGCTGATGCTCGGTGGCCTGTTTGGTCTGCATCTATGCTATATGAGCAGATTTTAGAGGTGATTGAGCGCAATGATTATGATGTGTTCAGTCAGCGAGCTTATGTTCCCCAATGGAAAAAGTTACGCACCTTGCCAGCAGCTTGGATGCGATCGCAAGTTTTATAGATTGGTCATTGGTCAGGCAATTTTGGATTGACGATTTTGGATTTTGGATTGACTCCACCCTAAAGTGTAGAAGCTCGAAAATCTTGGGTTTGGGATTTATGATTTTTCCGTTAGTAGAGGACTAAGTCCTGTACCAACTTTTTTTAATCTAAAATCTAAAATCTAAAATCTAAAATTCCCGGTCATTGGTCATTGAATTTATTTGGAAAATGACTATTGACAGACTCAAAAACTTCTGCTACGATTATTACTCATGAACTGGAGAGGTGGCTGAGTGGTCGAAAGCGGCAGATTGCTAATCTGTTAAGGGATTATATCCCTTCGGGGGTTCGAATCCCCCCCTCTCCATTTTTAATCAGGTGCGTTCACAAGTTGTAACGCACCTTTTTTGTGTTATTTTTTGGCGATCATATTCATATCCCAAGTATATAGACCAATTTGGTGAGGAACTCTGACAAATCGGCCTGTGCGATGACCCCTAGATAGTTCATTGAGAACCTTATTTTTAACCTCTCTGACTTCCTCTGGGTCTAGATGTCCATAAATGCCATTGACTATCTCATTCACATTGAAAATTCGTCCCGCATTTTGTTCTAGAAATAAGGTCAGAGCATCAATTAAAAATTGACCATCAAATTGTGCCAACATCGGTACTACTTTCGTTTGGGGTCTGAGGAAATGTTTGTTGGTTTTGGTGGATTTGATCCCCCTAGATATTCCCCTACCTTGAATTGGACCTAGTGAGTTTAGATCTAGGGTATAACAGCCCGGTTCATTGGGAATCGCTGACCAATAACCACTTTCCCTCCCTTGGGTCAAAGATGATTGGACTCTACCTTTAACGACTTTGAAAATAGTAGACTCTAAATCACCATAGAGCGATCGCACGATAAAATCTATGTGACAGACAGTTCCCACATATTCTCCCAATAGCTTTTTGAGTGCTTCCATGCGAGTCATATTTTCATAGTGAGAGAGCATGGGAACATCTTCCCCCTTACCAACATAGTGACGACGCTGATAGGAAAGATTGTTTGAGTCTTTAACTTCAGAGAGGGAATGGTCGACCTTGAAAGGGTCTGATTGAGGAATTTCTGACTCTAGAGGCTGCAAATATTCCAGATTGGAACTGTGATTGGAAGACAACAACAATAATGAATCTTCTTCGTCAGCCTCAACTTGTTCGTTGTCATCAGTATAAGACCATGTAGATAACAAGGATTCTACATTATCTAATTGCGATCGCGCCTCTATGAATAGACGTTGGTACTTTTGGGCGAGACTCCCATAGTAATCTCGTAATTCCAACAATGGCGCAATAAATACTTCGGGTGGTGCTTGTAATTGTCCTGGAGAATTCATAGCAATTCAACCTAAATCTATATTGCTGGTGTAAGTCATGGCTCTAGGTTTGCTTGGTGTAGATACCTGGAGTGATTTTTTAGGAGGTTGGGGAGGACGACAACTTTCACAATATAAAGGGCGAGTTCCGAAAGTTTCCCGCTTTGTAGCCTGATTACATTCTTTACAAACAAAGTGGAAAACTCGTGTATGAATCAGTCTTTTGTGCGCTCGGACAGTATATTCTCTAACATCAATTACTTTGGTTGCCATAATTAATAATTGCCAATCTCAATCCTCTTTATATAGCTATTCAAGCAAATGAAACTGTATCAGTGTGTGTTTTTGTAGAAGTTTTCTCAAAAATCGAAACCCCCTATCTAGGTCAAAGATACAAACTGCTATTTCCGATATATTAACAGCGACTGAGATATATTTGCTCATATCTTACATAAAAGTAAGAAAAGGATATAGGCTAGATTTTTGTCCCCATAACTCGTAAATATAAAAATGCCTTTTATCATCTATCTTGAGAATTAACTATGTAATTAGAAACATATTTTTAGGTAGATTTCACAATATAAGTAGGTTGGTGTTGAAAATTGTCGTTATGGCAAGGCAAAAGGCAATACTTCGACTTCGCTCAGTAACCAGAGGCAAGAGTGAAGAGGGTTTGGGCGATTTTACATTTCTTTACACAGTTTGGTTTTATTGTGTTCACCTACTTAAACCAAAAAAATGAAGGATGAAGTGATTGGGATACACAAATAACGTAGTTAAACCTTGGTCAAACAACGTCAATTGCTGATAATTCGCTCTCTGATTGACCTTACTCGTAAGTTTGCTTTTAGGTTCTAGAGTCTGGGGCTTATCCATGCCCGTTTCCGCTTCAGTTTCCACTATTAGGGAATCGACACAAGCAGCCTGAACCAAGTGAATATCATCAATTACGTCATAGAGAGTTGCTTCCCATAACTTAGCAGGTAATTTGTATTTGTCTTTTAAGGTGCGTAGCTGTTTGTCAATCTCAAATTTAGAAACGCCCCAAGCCTTTAACGACCCGAACTCATTCCACAAGTCAGAGCGTAGTTTACCTAAACTCAAAGCGATTAAATCAAGTTCGTTAGATTTCCAATTATTTAGTTTTTCAGTCCCTAAAATAGCGATTCTCGTAACGGTTAACTGATTCTTTGCTTTGAGTTTCATGGACTTGGTTAGCTACGTCTTTTACTACTATACACCCATTGACTCGTATTGACTACTATTTGTTTCATGAATATTTTGCTCTTCGGCTATCTTTTTCTCTCTTTATCCATTGAGACTGTTTTGATGAATGCTGACTCTGGATATCTCCGATGTCCCCCAGGGAAATACATTCTATTTTCCCTAAGTCAGCCCATTCTGCCGTTATCTTAGGGTGATAGCCAAATTGTTTGTAAACTTGTTCTGGGGTTAGGTATTTCATCTTTCGGTTAAATACGATTAACCCCAGTATACTACGTTATTTTGAGATTAGAGAGTTTGGCAAACCACTCATCCTTACTACTTCATTTCAAGCAAAAGCCATTAGCCGAGACTAACTTTTACAGCCCTGTGTTTTTCTGATTCGGCTTTAGGAATGGTCAAATGGAGAATTCCATTCTTATATTCTGCTACGACCTTCTCATTATCCACGACCGCAGGCAAGGCGATTATCCGTTGGAATTTGCCATAACGAAACTCTGAGCGAGTCATGCCTTCCGCTTCTGTTGTTGTTTCCGATTTGCGCTCGCCGCTAATAGAAACCGACTCAGGAGTGACCTCAACATTAAGATCCTTCGCATCTAAGCCTGGTATTTCCACTTTCAACTTCAAATCACTATCGGTCTCCGCAATTTCGGCAGGAGGAATAAAAGTCAATCCTATTTTTTCCCCTCCGTCGGGTGGTAATAATTGCTCAAACAAACGATCCATTTGCTGACGGATAATACCCATTTCAGGGAATGGTTCCCAGCGTTCTATTTCCCGTAAAGGATTCCAACGTACAAGTGTCATATCTATCTCCTCAAAAATTCACTATTGGACTTTCTGATTTGGTGAGACTGAATCTTAAGCTTCTGACTTGGTAAACAATAATGCTACTGGTAAAACTTCTAACTTTTAACTTCTTGAAGCTTAATCTTTAGCTTCCCAATTAAATAGTAGCACCAGAAAATCAATTGATTACAGTTCGGTTTTATAGATATGATCGTCGTGATAACCGTACTATATAAATCCTCAATTATTTTGGAATCTGTTAATTAGTATAGATTCGGTAATGATTCCCCCATCACTAGGTATATTTTTCATGTTTGGCTCTACCGGACTTAGTATGCTAAACTGGAGGGAACAGGGAACTCTTAACTGGGAACAGGAAGAATGTCAGATATTAATGACTTTAAAGACTTAATAATTTGGCAAAAAGGAATGGATATTGCTCAAAGATGCTATTTCCTCACTAAACTTTTTCCCAAAGATGAGTTATATGGTATGGTTCAACAAATTAGAAGAAGTGCTGTATCTATTCGGTGCTAATATATCTCTTATGATATGGACGAAGATATAGAGGAGAATATATAAGATTTTTAAACATAGCTCAAGGGTCAGTTAATGAATTAGAAACTCATCTAATTTTATCGAACAGAATTCAGGAGTCAGAATTCAGAATTCAGAATGAATTCTGTGCGAGTGGCGGATGAATAACTAAAATTCCTTAGAGGATGTTTGAAAAGTGGTATCCTGGTATCCCCTTTCCCCTTGTAAAGCTACGGTGTACACACAAGTTATCGAATCACCATTATTCCTCAAATTACCCCACCCTAACCCTCCCCTTGCAAAGGGGAGGGTTAGGGTGGGGTAAAACATTTGATACAGCAATCATGACCTTTCAAACACCCTCTTAGAAATAGGATTGGAGGGATTGAATTAGATGGTTAAGTAAAGTAGTCTTAGCAGTGTTGATAAAAAAATGATCACCATCTATCATTTGTAATAAAAAAGGGGCGACAGTTTGTTTTTCCCATGCAGCAATGGCAGTATAACTAACTCTTGGGTCTTGTAAACCACCGAAAGCAGTAATAGGACAATCTAAAGGAGGTTGGGGAGTATAAATATAGGATTCCAAAACTGTAAAATCAGCGCGGATAATCGGTAAAAATATCTGCATCAAGTCGGCATTGTTTAGCACTTCTTGGGGAGTTCCATTCAATTGGGATATTTTGGCTAAAAAATCGGTATCTGGTAATTGAGAAATTGGCGGTTTTTCAGCAGATAATTGTGGGGCTTGATGAGCAGCAACAAAAAGATGTAAAGGGTGAAAATTATATTCAGAGCGCAGTAGCCTAATTAACTCAAAACTAATTAATGAACCCATACTGTAGCCGATAAAAGCATAGGGTTTATCTAGATAGGGGATGATATTGGTAGCTATTGCTGGAACTAAAGGTTGAATTTTTGTGTATGGAGGTGATTTGATTTGTTTGCCTCTTCCGGGAATTTCTATGGGGCATAATTCAATAGTTGCTGGTAAATCATCAGCCCATGTCCGAAAAATCGTAGCACTACCACCGGCATAAGCAAAGCAAAATAGGCGTACTTTAGCATGGGGATTGGGTTGAGGGCAAGTTATCCAATTTGTGAAGGTAGTTTCAGTGGACATGATAGGGTTTTTATGGGGTTGCTTGACTACTAAACTTCCTTCGGTAGCCGATAACATAACAGCAGCGATCGCTAACACTCGTAATGTACCATCTGATAATAATGCAGCGTCACAATAGCGAGGTTGATCACCAAAAGTTTCTCTTAGTTGCACCATAACTTCATCCCTGGGACCAGTCAGGAAATTTAGTCCATCTATAGCCTGTTCTGGTAAACTCTGGATGAAATTGAGAATTATCTGTTGATTTTCAGGCTGGTTTTCCCATAAACAATATAAAACGCTAGAAAGATTTTTACCATCTTCATATAATCTTTTATCAGACTTAAAGCTATATTCACGCATCCTGGCAGGAACAGGATCTAAAAATAAGATATTATTCAAAACTCGTTGATATTCGCCGGCAATCTCAGGAATTATCTTTTGGGACTTTTCATATTTGATATCAAAACGCGCAGGGCTATCTAATTGCACGAATATGGCCATTTGATCACTACAAGTTATTCTTGGCTTGTTTTGACCCCTTGTAAAGTTGTTATAAGCCACACTAACATCAGTATTTATTCTCTGGGAAGGTTGATCTAATTCATACAAGGGAACTGTATTGATTGAGTCAGTAATTCGTTCACTACTGATGTGTAGTTCTCCATCACGCACGTTCAGAGTTATATTTAATTCATTCCATTCAGGTAAATCTAATCGGCAACCGATGGTAAAACTTGACTGCCCATGATAGCATAAATCATTTACTCTACCACGCACCACTGCCTCGGCACTATTCACAGCATATTGAATACTAGAAAGTTTTTGCCCTTGTGCAAGCCATGACAAAAATCGCAAACCTTCCAAAGCGTTACTTTTACCTGCGGCGTTTGCACCTATTACAGCGATTTCCAATCTTATGAGGTACATCTTAGCCCCCTCATCGCTTGCGGGGAGGGGGTTGGGGGCGGGGTTCTTGTTCCGGGTTTGATGACAATTTGCTGTAAAACAGTCAAAGACCCCAAAGGTAAGTGGCCTGTGCTGTAACTTTTAAAATTAGCGAGGGTAAATTCGATTAGCATGAGACAACAACCTATTATTTACAGAATAAATCCTATATGCAAAAAATTGATCAAAAGTCAACTAAAAAAGCATGGTCTAGAGCAATATCTCAACCAGCAACAGAATTTTCTGCCACTCAATTACCTATTCTCGCAGGTACAATCCCCGATGGTTTACGGGGTACACTGTACCGGAATGGACCAGCACGACTAGAACGAAATGGTATGCCAGTGGGACATTGGTTTGATGGAGATGGGGCAATTCTGGCGGTTAATTTTACCAATGCAGAAACATTTGCAGTTTATCGCTATGTGCAAACTACAGGTTATCAAGAAGAAACTGCTGCGGGTAAATTGCTTTATGGTAATTATGGCATGACTGCACCAGGAATTATCTGGAATCAATGGATAAAACCCATAAAAAATGCGGCGAATACTTCAGTTTTGGCATTACCTAATAAACTTTTGGCATTGTGGGAAGGTGGTAAACCTTATGCTTTAGATTTGCAAACTTTAGAAACTTGTGGTGAAGATGATTTAGGCAGTTTAACTAAGGGATTAAGTTATTCTGCCCATTATAAGCGGGATGCAAATACAGGGGAAATTTTTAATTTTGGTGTGACTCCTGGATTAAATGCCACACTTAATGTTTATAAAAGTGACTCTACGGGCAAAATTATCCGCACAGAAACATATCAATTAGAAGGTGTACCATTAATACATGATTTTGTTTTAGCAGGACAGTATCTAATCTTTTTTATTTCGCCAGTGAAGTTAAATCTTTGGCCAGTTTTAGTAGGAACAAGTAATTATAGTGATTCTCTAGAATGGCATCCTGAATTGGGAACTCAGATTATAGTCTTTGACAGAGAAACTTTATCTTTAGTCAGTGAAGGAGAAACTGAATCTTGGTTTCAGTGGCATTTTGCGAATGGTTATGTAGATAATAGTGGTGCGGTAATTGTAGATATTGCCCGTTATGAAGATTTTCAAACTAATCAATATTTACGGGAAGTAGCTACAGGGGAAACTCATACAATTGCCAATAGTACATTTTCACAAGTTCGACTTAATCCTTTAACTGGCAAGGTAATTAAAATTGAACAACTTTCAAATCAACATTGTGAGTTTCCTAGTGTTCCTCCACAACATACAGGTCAATTTTCTCGTTATACCTATATGTCAGGATTCCAAACAGGGAAAGATGTTGGTAAGGAAATCTTAAATAGTATTGCTTGTTTTGATCACCAAACTGGAACTTTAACACAAGCAAACATAGGAGAAAATCACTATCCTTCCGAACCTATTTATGTCCAAAATCCGCAAAGCTCGGAACAAGGTTGGGTGTTAACTGTGGTTTATGATGGTGATACCCATAGTAGCGAGGTTTGGGTCTTTGCGAGTGATAGGTTAAATGAAGAACCTATTTGTAAACTGGGATTACCCAGCGTTATCCCCCACAGTTTCCACGGGACATGGAAACCTGCTTAATCATCAAGGACAGGCAGGATGCCTATCCCACAAAATTGGGTAATTTATTTTTTGGTGTTCCCTTAGAGGATGTTTGAAAAGTTATGGTTGATGTATCAAATATTTTTTACCCCACCCTAACCCTCCCCTTGTAAAGGGGAGGGAACTGGATTTTTATTGTTTCCCCTTTACAAGGGGGGACTAAGGGGGGTAGCAATGTGATGAAAATTACGGAATACCACTTTTCAAACATCCTCTTAGAGGGTGTTTGGAAAGTCTTTAATGTATAAATAAACCCCTCTGGTAAACCTCTCCCCGATGCGGGGAGAGGCTTTGAAACCCCCATTCCCTCCTAGGGACTTCCAAATAAAAAAATACTCAAGGAACGCAAATTTAATAACCTGCAATTCTGATGTAACCTGGAATGGTGCGTTACGCTGTCGCTAACACACCCTACTTTTGCACCTTATTTAATTCACATTCCCAACCACCTAACGCAAAAATCTCTCAAACCCTTATTCCTCTGTGTCCTCTGCGCCTCTGTGGTTCGTTAATCAGGATAATTTATTTCTTGGAAGTCCCCTAGAGAAGGGGGGTTAGGTTTCTGGAGATTATCGGTTTCATCTAATACTTTTCAAACAACCTCTTACCCCTACCCGGAGAATCAAATAATTAAGCCGTGTTGGGTATAACCAAAATGTGTGAAGGGAAGTAAAAACAATTTGGTATAATTAGGTAAAAAATTAATTACCGTCTAGCAAAATTAAAAGTAAATTCTAATTATTTGACTAATGACTAATCAACACCGCATTGGCATTATTTTAGGAACTCGTCCCGAAGCTATTAAACTAGCACCAGTAATTCAAGTTTTTCAAAATTCTCCAGATTTTGAATTGCAGGTAATTCTCACAGGACAACATCGAGAAATGGTTGAACAAGTAATGCAATTGTTCAAACTCAAAGCTGATTGGAATTTAGAGATTATGCAGCGACAACAATCTCTTAATGATATTACTTGTCGAAGTTTACAGGGTTTAGAAGCATTATTTCAAGCTCAAAAATTAGATTTTGTAATTGTGCAAGGAGATACAACAACAGCCTTTGCAGCGACCTTGGCAGCTTTTTATCAAAAAATCCCTGTGGGTCATGTGGAAGCGGGTTTAAGAACTGATGATTTATTTAATCCTTTTCCCGAAGAAGCTAATAGAAGGTTGATTTCCCAGCTTACACAATTGCATTTTGCGCCGACTACTTTGGCGGTGGAAAACTTACAAAATTCTGGGGTATTAGGAGAAATTCACTTAACAGGAAATACTGTAATTGATGCCTTATTAAATGTGGCTGCCAAAAAACCAGTTTGCAATATACCAGGGTTAGATTGGCATAAATATAGGACAATATTGGCAACAGTTCATAGACGGGAAAATTGGGGATCACCGCTACAAGATATCGCTCAAAGTTTTTTACAAATTTTAGAGCAATTTCCTGATACAGCCTTATTACTGCCATTACATAAAAATCCCACAGTTAGAGAACCACTACAAAAGTTGTTAGGGAGTCATCCACGCATTTTTCTAACAGAACCCTTGGATTATGCCGAATTAGTGGGAGCTATTGAGCGATCGCATTTAATCTTAACCGATTCCGGTGGCTTACAAGAAGAAGCCCCCAGTCTGGGTAAACCAGTCTTAGTTCTCAGAGATACCACAGAAAGACCAGAAGCCGTTACCGCCGGGACAGCCAAACTCGTAGGTACACAAACCGCAAATATTGTTACAGCCGCTAGTGAACTACTCAGCAACCCCGACGCTTACACCAAAATAGCCACCGCCATTAATCCCTTTGGCGATGGCCATGCAGCAGAACGCATCCTAGAAATTGTTAAAAATTACCAGCAACGGGGAACAGAAAAAAAACTTTAGTTACAGCAAGTTGCAGGTATATAAAGGAGATTATCGGTTTCATCTAATACTTTTCAAGCAACCTTTTAAACATGGCTAAGAGAACTCCAATAATTTGGTAAAAAAC
>NZ_VILC01000095.1:0-5233 GCF_009712065.1 Aphanizomenon sp. UHCC 0183
CCAAATTTTCCTTGATATAAAAATTCCCATTCATCATTTTCCAGTAGATGAATAAAGGCTAATACTTGGTGTTGTTTTTCTGGTGACAATATCCGTACTTTTTCTACAATAGTGTTTTCAACAGTCATAAAACCTCGCAGTAAGTGGGAAACTCAGGCGCGAACGACCTGTTATAAGAGCTTGTTAGGCTGAAAGCACTGTTCCTGTTACCTTAGAACTGTGTAACTTACAGCGACAGAGCGGGAAACTGGCTACGTATTTCGAGGTGTCGTGACTCAAATAACGGCTACCCTAAGCGTAGTCTAAGGCTGGTCTGGTCAGTACAGCTTGCAATTTCTTGCAAGCTCAGTCCCTTTAGGCTGGGTTACAACGCCATTAATTCTTTAAATACTTCATGAAAACATCCATAGTTAAATTATAAAATATCATGGCAGGTGAACAAAACCAAAAGAATATCTTCTCTGAAAAAACATTTGAAGTCATGTCTGAATTTTCAAAAGATTCCAGGACTTACAGGTTTTTCTCTAGAAAGAATGTTTAGATTTCTCAATGCTTTTGAAATTGATGTAGAAATTAGAGTAAAACCTAAATCTAGCCATAATGCACGGATAACTGTAGTTTAAAGACTCCTTCAATGACAGAAAATATTGATCCAAAAACCAGTACCAGCAACGTAATTATCGTCTTAGTAGAACCAGCCGGTCCATTGAATGTCGGTTCAGTGTCCAGAGTTATGAAAAATTTTGGCTTATCTAAACTAATATTAGTCAATCCTCAATGCGATCGCACATCAGATGATGCCTTAAAAATGGCAGTTCATGGTAAAGATATTTTAGAATCTGCGGTCATAGTAGACACATTACCACAAGCCTTACAGGGCTGTGTCCGTGCGGTTGCTACTATGGGACGGGAATACAGTGGAGAACTACCCCTAGATACCCCTCACACCGCTTTACCCTGGTTATTAGCAGAAGCAGAAAAGCCTGTAGCTTTAATTTTTGGTAGAGAAGATAGAGGATTAACTAATGAAGAATTAAATTATGCCCACAAATTAGTTTTTATTCCTACCAATCCCGAATATCCATCTTTGAATTTAGCTACAGCGGTTTCTATTTGTTGTTATGAATTATCACAATCTACTAACTTATTTACAGATCAGAATATACCCGATTCAGAAATTGCCCCATTAGATGCTATGGAAGGATTCTATCAGCAATTAGAATCTTTGTTGCTTTCTATTGGTTATCTTTATCCCCACACCGCAGCTAGTCGCATGGAAAAATTCCGCCACTTATATAATCGTGCTTATCTACAAACTACAGAAGTGGGAATGTTACGAGGGATTTTACGACAGGTAGAATGGGCAATTAATAGAAAAAACTCCGAAAAGCTGGATTAATTGTGAGAATTTGCTCAGAGGATGTTTTAAAAGTGGTATTCCGTAATTTTCATCACATTGCTACCCCCCCTTTCCCCTTGTAAAGGGGGGAAACAATAAAAATCCAGTTCCCTCCCCTTTACAAGGGGAGGGTTAGGGAGGGGTAAAAAATATTTAATACACCAACCATAACTTTTCAAACACCCTCTCAAGTATGTTCTCAAAATCCATGCGGTTTTTAACGATAATGCTATCAACTATACTCAACACGGCTTAATTATTTGATTTAAGCGGGTAGGGGTTTAGCAGTGCTAAACCCCTACAAATCTAGGTTTTTCGTGATTTTGCAAAAGTCCATGTCCCAACCGTTTTGAGTATAAACTCCGAGAAGTTCCAGAAATACTGGAACTCTCAAACTAATCCCTATGCTTGAAATCATGTAAGTAGTGAGACAGAATTAATTACACAATGTCATTGCGTAATCGTTGCGTGGCGTTAGCCATATGGAACGAAGTGAAATGAAGCAATTCCAAGGGTTGTGATTGCTTCCCTTCGCTTGCAATGACTGTAAATATTTTTGTTCAATTACTTAACACAATTTTTGCTACTGTATTCGACAAAATCAACTTATCAATTCAACTGCAACTTCCTGTGCTTCCAACACATTAATTTCATCTAAAATCCGCCAAATTTCTTGCAGCATTGGCTCTAAACCGGTGCGAGTTACGGCAGAAATTATGAACACTGGTGCTAAAGCTAGATGATTTAATTGAGTAGCTAAAGCCTCCAAATCAACAGTTTCTCTATCAACAGCATCTATTTTATTTAATGCCAAAATTTGTGGACGTTTAGCTAAACCTCGTCCATAGGCTTTAAGTTCTTCTTGAATAGTATGGAAATCAGCGATGACATCTTCACTTGTGGCATCAATTAAGTGTAATAAAACCCTTGTCCGTTCAATGTGACGCAAGAAATCATGACCTAAACCGGCACCATGAGAAGCACCTTCAATTAAACCCGGAATATCAGCGAAAACTGTACCATCACCGGTGGGTTTTTTGACTACACCCAAATTAGGAATTAAGGTAGTAAAGGGATAATCGGCGATTTTTGGACGTGCTGCGGATAAAGAAGAAATTAAAGTTGATTTTCCCGCATTTGGTAAACCAATAATCCCGACTTCTGCTAACAATTTCAACTCTAAACGTAATACCTTTTTTTCCCCTTCTAAACCAGGGAGGGCATATTCGGGAACGCGGTTGCGGTTACTCAAAAAATGTTGATTTCCCAGTCCACCTTTGCCACCTTCTGCGACTCGAAAACTTTGTCCGGGTTCAACTATATCACATAGTAAAACACTCGTTACCGCATCATATACAGAAGTACCACAAGGAACTTCAACAATTAGATCTTTCCCACCTGCACCAGTGCAATTATTTGGACCGCCACGTTCTCCATTTTGTGCCTTAAATAAATGCTTGTATCGAAAATCTAACAAGGTTTGCAGATTAGTATTACCTACAAAAATTACTGAACCGCCTTTTCCGCCATTCCCACCAGATGGACCACCTGCTGGGACATATTTTTCTCTACGAAAAGCGACAATACCATCGCCTCCGTTACCTGCTTCTACTTCAATTACTGATTGGTCTATAAATTGCATAATTTAGTCAGTTGTCAGTTGTCAGTTATTAGTTGTCAGTTGTCAATCACGCTAACAATTGACTACTAACAACTAATTTAAATATAAGGTGTAACATCTTCCCCACAGTCATCTGCTAGGTAGGAAAGGGCGCGAAAGCGTAACCCTACCATTTGTTCATAAAGGGGGTTAATTTTACACAGGGGCGGAATATGAACTATTTTCCGGCCAAATAAGGTTACATCTCTTTCAAAGGGACATTGGGAAGGAATCATCTTACACAAAAATTTCGCCACTCTGGGGTCTTGAATATCTAACCCGTCTAACCATTGACGCAAGGGAGTTAAAGCGTCTGGGTGGGGGGATTGAAGTCCAGTAGGGGGGAAATCAGTTGTTTGTGCGGTATCTTCTAGGGTATGACGTAAGGCTGTGAGTAAACTCTCTTGCAGTTCTAATTTTTGACACAATTGCTGAAGTAGGTCATCTTCACTAGGTGAGTATATACCATCAGCGATCGCTACCATTACCGCTGTCCGCAAGAAATTTTCCGCTACAGGTGTACCTTTACCTAATATAGCCGCTAATTCATCTGGTTCAATTATCTCTAAAGAATCCCAGTTAATAGCAGGGGCTAATTCATCTTTGGTAAGATTAGTAATTAATTCCTGTTCTTGGGTATCAAAGTTACCATCAGCCCAAGCAATGGTCAGTAATCCCCGTAACCACGCAATAATTTGTTCGCTACTGTAAGCAGTTTGAGCAGTAGTTGTCATAAAAACTCACGCCTTGTAATTTTTATTAGATAATCTTAAAATACCTTGAAAAGAACTACATTTCTGTACATTTAATTGGCAAAAATAAAGGGAATTTAGTTTGAGTTGAGCGACTCTTAACCCAACATGAGCAGGAATTTTTTTGAGTTTCCTCGCGTTAACTCAACCTACGATATAAATACTTTTTAGCCTGAACTCAGCAGCATTGATTCCCAAGGGCATAAAATATAGATATAATTGATTATATTTGTCATTAATTAGGTATAAAGTATGTTCTGCTTTGGTATTGAACATGAAGTTGCTTTTCTCAATGATCAAGGAAAGTTTGCAGATTTCCATAATACAAAATTTGGAGATTTTCAGCAAATTGTTGACAAATTACCTATCTATACTACTGATTACCCACAATTAAGAGTTGGTGATGCTGGGATTAAGAAAAAGCGTTGGTATATTGAGGGCTTTGAAAGATTTAATGACTCTGAAGAAGTAATTGACTGTGTAGCTAAAGGCATCGAAATTAGAACAACTATCCACCCTACTATTCAAGGAGCAATTGATGAATTAAACGCAAGTTTTATTTTATTAAGTGATGTTGCTGCTAATTTTGGTTTTTCACCTGTTTTAGCCAGCTTTAATCCCTATACTTGCGTGTTTGAGCCACAACCTCCATTAAATGATTTTGAAATTAGGCAATTACAAGCTTATCCAGATGAACAAACTGCTCATATTTATATGGTTTCTTATGGACCAGATTTAAATATTTCCCTAGCAAATTTATCTATGGAAAGGTTAATTGATATTGGGAAGAAGTTAACTTATTACAGTCCTTATATCATTCCTTTTAGTTATAGTTCTCCTTTTTATAATGGTGGTTTATGGGGAGGTTTATCAGTGAGGACATTTATCAGAACGGGAAAAAGATCCGCAACATTAGTTTTTTTGGATAAAACAGAAGAATTAATCAAAAGTGTGCCTTCGTTAACAAAAATTGCCCGCATTCCTTCAGAAGTAGGACGGATAGAATTTAAAGCTTGTGATAGTTGTGATAATTTCGCTATTTATGCAGGTTTATTAGCTTTATTAAAAGGTTTAATACTAGATGAAACTTTACCAGGTAGAGCAATTATACCTGATGCTAATTTACACCAAATTTCGGCAAAATCAGGCTTTGAAAATGAAGATGTTTTTGCCAATTCTCAGAAACTTTTACAAGTTGCTGAAATCGCCCTTGAAGATGATCCTGATCTAGAATTTTTAACCCCACTGAAAGGAATTTTATCTGAGAAAAAAACAAAATCTCATGAATTAATTAAGTTATTCCAAAATTCAGGTTCAATTGAAGCCACTCTTAACCAAACTTATGGCAATTTTGGATTTTAGATTTTGGATTTTGGATTACCAATTTCCTCTAAGTAGGTGAGCGTTGAAAATTGTCGTTAT
>NZ_VILC01000095.1:5584-16984 GCF_009712065.1 Aphanizomenon sp. UHCC 0183
GGGTTGACAGACTACTAGGTGGAATTTGTTCAATAGGAATTAGTGATTCCATGACAGTTTTCACAATTGGTGCAGCTACAGTAGAACCATAGGCATTTTCTCCCTTTGGTTCATCCACAACTGCAAACACCACATAACGGGGAGATTCCACAGGCAAAATAGCGACAAAACTGGTAATTCTTGCACCTTTAATATATCCACCATTAGGACTAGCTTTTTGCGCTGTTCCTGTTTTGCCACCAATCCGATATCCTGAAATTCTCGCTGCTTTACCAGTACCTGAACTGACTACTGTTTCCATCATTTCCACAACCTTTTGGGTGGTTGTAGGTGAGAAAATTTGTCTTGGTTCTGGAAGAGTACGTGAATAGTGCATTCCGCCCTTGGTATCAATCAGTCCTCGGACTACATGAGGTGTGACTAATTTGCCCCCATTAGCTAATGCACCGTGTAGTTGTACCAGTTGTAATGGAGTGAGAGAAAAGCCTTGTCCAAAAGATGTGGTAGCTGGTTCAATGGCTGAAGAAATAAATTGTTCTTGACTTTTTAATTGACCACTAACTTCAAAGGGCAAATCTGTCTCAACTTTTTGTCCTAATCCTAAACGTTCCAGCAAGTTGTAGTATATAGATGGTTTTAATCTTTGAATGATTCTGACCATGCCAATATTACTAGAAGTTTGTAAAATTTCAGAAATAGTTAATCGGCGATAACCAGTTTTTTCGGCATTTTTGATTGTATGTGTGCCGATTTTAATAGAACCAGGATCTTCAAAAGTGTCATCCGGTTTGATTGCACCATTTTCGAGAGCGATCGCCACATTCACCGGCTTAAAAGTTGATCCCGGTTCATAAAGATCAGCCACAGTCCAATTTTTGAACAGAGAAATATCAGACTTAGCATATTGATTCGGATTATAGGTAGGCTGAGAAACCAAAGCCAATAAAGAACCGTCCACTGCATCCATGACAACCACTGCACCCCGTTTGGCACTGAATTTGGTCATTTGTTCTTTTAAGGCTGCGCGGGCTACCCGTTGCACACGGCTATCAATAGTCAATTGCAATTTTAAATCATCAAAATGCAAAAATCCTTCCGTCGCATAATCTGGCATCAACGACCCATTTCCCGACTTACTCATCCGCACTATTTGTCCAGAACGTTCTAGTAACTTCTCCTGACTATATTCCACACCAGCTTGACCACGACGGTCAAGATTAACATAGCCCACGACATCCGCCACTAAATCATCTTGGGGATAAAATCGGGAGTATTTTTGAATAAACTCAAACCCATTCAAACGCAGTGATATTAACTTATCAGTAATATCTTCAGAGACCCCAGAAGCTAGTAAAATTCCACTTCGTTTACTTTGGAATGTTTTCACCAAATCGGCCTTTTCTTTGCCGATAATTGGCGCGATTTTCTCCGCGATTTCTTCCTGGGATAGCTCGAATAACTTAGGATGACTATATACAGTATAAACGGGACGATCAATAGCCAACACATTATTATCCCGATCCACTACCGGACGACGAGGCATATAAGGGCGCACATTCACCATTTGCTGATTTCGCGCCTTCTTAGTCAGCTTTTTTCCCTGAACAATTTGTAATTGATATAAGTTAAATGCCAAACCTACCATAGCAATCATTAACACACCCCATACAGCAAACAGTCGTAATTGAATGTTAGGTGGAGTTTCCGGTGTTTTTGGCTCAATATTTTCTGATTGAGTCTGTCTAGAAAACTTTCGTTTGCGTCTGAATTCTAAATTACGTAGATTTCTAAGTTGTGTTTTAAGTGATGACTTTAGCATGAGTCAGGAGTTCAGGAGGTAGGGGCGCAGGGGCCTGCGCCCATTCAAGAGTATGGCTAACGCCACGCTGCGCTATCAGGATTTCAGGAGAAAGAAGAAAGAAGAAAAAGATTAACTAACGACGAATGACCAATGACCAATGACTAAGTAGTGAGACAGAATTAATTACACAATGTCATTGCGTTAGCGTGGCGTTAGCCATATGGAACGAAGTCAAATGAAGCAATTCCAAGGGTTGTGATTGCTTCCCTTCGCTCGCAATGACTGTAAATATTTTTGTCCAATTACTTAATGACCAATGACCAATGACCAATTAGTATCCTAATGGAGAAGGGGGTTCAGGTTGCGGTTCTGGTTGAGAAGTTGAGAATGACGACCGGGGATAATTATTAGATGTTGGTGGTAAGAAAATTGTCCTCTTAGAAGTTGGTGATACCAGTTCCGTACCGGGCTGTTCCGCTTCCTGTGCCATTTTGCTAGTTAGTGTCGCATTAGCAGTATTTAACTGTCGCTCATGACGTTGTAAGCTTTGTAGCTTACGGTAAGAATCACTCCAAATCTCTTGTGAATATACAGTCCAATCATAAACTATTAATGTTGCTACCACTAATAAAAATGCTAAAATTGACGAATAGCGATTGACCATATACATACGTAGTAACCATTCAGGCATGGCTGGAGTGTGACTCATCCTATAAGCAGCAGTATTTGATTGTCTATTAATATCAGTAGTTTGTTGTTTACCCGCGTCTAAACTTGAGGTGCGAATTGCTGTTTTATTTCGGCGAGAACCTAAGAAATTCAGCCAAGCATTTCGGGGACTAGACGATTTAACTGCGATCGCTTCACTATCTAATCGGGAGGAACTCTGGCTTTTTTTATTCAAATTTCGAGAACGTCGCTTATTCAATGACGCAGGAGAATTGCCCCAGAACCAGGTATTTTTTGCGGAAACTGCTGATTTACGTTCAAAACCCATGATTTTTCTGATAATAAATACTTTATTTTTGACTTAATTAGATTTTGCCCAAAGTTACAAAAAAAGGGAACAGGAAATATCCAAGTTTTCAATCTCTCTCTTTTCAGGGGGATTTCACCCTTCTCTTTAGCAAATTTTCAGGACAAGAATCGAGACCATTCTAACCGTTAATTACATCCTGTTTGTGTTACATATAATCTACAAGAATGTTACAAAAAAGAATGGGTTGAAATATGTAATCAGAAAGTCCTTAAAAAAAATCAATAAATAAGGTATCTTATTCAACAGGCGAAAGATTTTATTGCCACAATTGGTGAAAGAGGAGTTATGAAGACAAAAATTTTTGGTTTGGCTCTAATGTTAAGTCTGGCTACCATGCTTGGAGCTTGTGACGGTGGTGGTCAACCAGCAGGTACTACCAGTTCTCCAGCAGCAACAACAGGTGGAGAACCAGCAGATACTGGTGCTACCCCCGCGGCGACCACATCTCCTGATGCGGCAACATCTCCCGCAGCTACTACATCCCCTGCTGCGACCACATCTCCTGAGGCTACTCCCAAAAAACCTTAGTATAGGGTAGAGTATTAACCTCTCCTGGGTAGTTGATATCTTTAAAAATTATTTTCTACAAACCTCTACTGAGAAAGTTAAGATAGTTTGTAGATTAAAAAATAAAGATTCAACTGCCTAACAGTGTTAAGTTGGGTAAAAAAGAAGAACATTCATCAGGTTTTGCTTCTGGGCTAGATTCAGTTCTCGCCCAGTTTGATTTTTTAATATTTGTTTTGCCAGTAACCAAAGTAATCTCAATATATGCTGTTACTGCAATTTAGTACATCTCATTATTGTCGCAAAGCCAGATTGGCATTGGGTTATAAAGGAATTAGTTATCAAACCGAAAATCTCACTCCAGGGCTGCACATCTTGAGGCTAAAGTCCTTAACTGGATTGACAACATTACCTGTCCTGTTACCCCAAATTGTCGGACAACCCCAAGTTATTGGCGACTCTACGGAAATTTTTAAATTTTTAGAAAGCTATCAACCCGAACCTACCTTGTTTCTACCCAATTTAGAACAGCAAACTCAAGCTGCGATGTTAGAAGACTGGTTAGATGAAAGTATAGGCACGGCTACTAGATTTGTATATTATCAATTTCGCGCTGGTGAAGGTAAGGACATTGACCCATCACTATTTAGCCAAGTAGTGATTAAAGTAGTCAGACAACAATATGGTATTAATGATACTACCGTTGAATTAGCTAAAAAAAGACTCGCTAATGCCTTGTCATTATTGTCTATGTATTGGCAAAAAGGTGATTATTTAGTGGGTAGCCGCTTGAGTATAGCTGATATTGCAGCGGCGGCTTTGTTGAGTCCTTTAGCACTAATTCCCGATTATCGTCAGGCATATCCACAGATTTTTGCACGAATTATCAATATCCACCAGTTATGTGGTGAACCATTGCCACCAGGACTTGAGGACGTAGGGGCGCAGGGCTTGCGCCCAATCAGGAGTTAAGATGAAACGGATACTGCTAGTTATTTTGAGTGTTACTACTAGTATTTTAATCGGGTTTAGTGGTCATAGTAGTAAAGTCGTGATGGCATTACCACCACAAGCAGATATACCAGAGGAGATATTGCGAACAGAGATTATTCTAGCAGCGCGATCGCCCATTGATGGCAGAATCCTCACGCCCGCAGAATATGCCGAATTGCAAGCACAAATGCAAATAAGTCCACCACCACGTTTAGCCTCCGGTATCCGCGATAAAGTATTTTTGCTGCAACTACGCAAAACATTATTACAACTTTTCCCATTTTTAAGTATTTAATTAGGGAATAGGGGGTAGGGGAGGTGGGGGAGGTGGGGGAGGTAGGGGAGGTGGGGGAGGTAGGGGAGGTAGGGGAGGTAGGGGAGGTAGGGGAGGTGGGGGAGGTAGGGGAGGTAGGGGAGGTAGGGGGAGAAAGAATTTTCCCAATGACCACTGACCACTGACCACTGACCAATGACCAATGACCAATGACCAATGACCACTGACCACTGACCACTGACCACTGACCAATGACCACTGACAACTAACAACTGACAACTGACAACTGACAGTGGCGACAAAGATGCAAGAATATGAATAGTTAAAAAGTAGATTTAGTTAATCACCATATATCACATAGGTAGCTTCATGTCCACAACCACAGTCGCCCCCGAACAGGTTAATCGCATTGTTGGCAATCAACATCACGATCCCTTTGAAATTCTGGGTTCTCATCTCATCGATCAAAATGGTAAAACTGTCTGGGCTGTGCGAGCCTATCTCCCAAATGCCAGCGCTGCGTGGGTAGTAGTTCCAGAGGAACGGAAAGAATACCCAATGGATACAGTGCATAATCCACACTTTTTTGAATGCACCATTGAAACCACAGAACTGAAAAATTATCAGTTACGCATTAAAGAAGGAGAACATGAGCGGGTAGTTAATGACCCTTATGCTTTCCGTTCTGCCCACTTAACAGAATTTGATCTACATTTGTTTAGTGAAGGCAACCATCACCGCATTTACGAAAAATTAGGAGCGCACACCACAGAAGTAGATGGTGTCAAAGGCGTTTATTTTGCCGTTTGGGCCCCCAATGCCCGCAACGTTTCCTTATTGGGAGATTTTAACCTGTGGGATGGACGCAAACACCAGATGCGGAAAGGACACACAGGCATTTGGGAATTATTTATTCCCGAAATAGGTGTAGGAGAACATTACAAATACGAAATCAAAAATTTTGAAGGACATATTTACGAAAAATCTGATCCTTACGGTTTTCAACAAGAACCCCGGCCAAAAACAGCATCTATTGTTACTGACTTAACTTCCTACACCTGGAAAGACGAAGACTGGCTGGAAAAGCGGCGACACAGTGACCCCTTGAGCCAACCCATCTCCGTTTACGAAGTCCATTTAGGCTCTTGGTTACACGCTGCTAGTGCTGAATCTGCCAAATTACCCAATGGGGAAACTGAAGCTGTAGTTGTCGTTTCTGAACTAAAACCCGGCGCTCGGTTTCTGACTTATCGGGAACTAGCAGATAAACTCATTCCCTACGTTAAGAAATTAGGATATACCCATTTAGAACTCCTCCCAATTGCCGAGCATCCCTTTGATGGTTCTTGGGGTTATCAAGTAACCGGTTATTTTGCGCCTACTTCCCGTTTTGGTACACCCGAAGACTTCATGTACTTTGTGGACGAATGCCATAACAATGGTATTGGTGTCATTGTAGATTGGGTTCCTGGTCACTTCCCCAAAGATGGACATGGTTTAGCCTTCTTTGATGGTAGTCACTTGTATGAACACTCTGATGCTCGCAAAGGTGAACATAAGGAATGGGGGACTTTAGTATTTAACTACAATCGCCATGAAGTCCGTAATTTCCTAGTGGCTAATGCCCTGTTCTGGTTTGATAAATACCACATTGACGGAATTCGTGTTGATGCGGTTGCTTCCATGCTTTACCTTGACTACTGCCGAAAACCAGGAGAATGGTTGACTAACGAATATGGTGGTCGAGAAAATTTAGAGGCGGCAGATTTTTTACGTCAAGTTAATAGTTTGTTATTTAGTTATTACCCTGGTGTGCTTTCCATTGCGGAGGAGTCCACATCTTGGCCAATGGTATCTTGGCCTACCTATACGGGCGGATTGGGCTTTAACTTAAAGTGGAATATGGGCTGGATGCACGATATGCTGGATTACTTCAGTATGGACCCCTGGTTTCGTCAGTTCCATCAAAACAATATTACCTTTAGTATGTGGTATAACCACAGCGAGAACTTCATGTTAGCTCTGTCCCATGATGAAATCGTGCATGGTAAGAGTAATATGATCGGTAAAATGCCCGGTGATGAATGGCAGAAGTTAGCTAATATACGTTGTTTATTCGCTTATATGTTCGCTCACCCTGGCAAGAAAACCATGTTTATGAGCATGGAATTTGGTCAGTGGAGTGAGTGGAATGCTTGGGCTGATTTGGAATGGCATCTTTTACAGTTTGAACCACACCGACAGTTAAAGGATTTTTTCCAGTCTCTTAATCATTTTTACCGTTCCGAACCTGCTTTATACACTCAAGATTTTGACCAAGCCGGGTTTGAATGGATTGATTGTACTGATAACCGTCATAGTGTGGTTTCTTTTGTCCGTCGTGACAAGAATTCTGACGATTTTATGATTGTGGTTTGTAACTTTACACCTCAACCCCATTCGCACTACCGTATTGGTGTGCCAGAAAAGGGTTTTTATACTGAGTTGTTCAATAGTGATGCCCATCAGTATGGCGGTAGTAATATGGGCAATTTAGGTGGTAAGTGGACTGATGATTGGTCTTTGCACAATCGTCCTTATTCTTTAGATTTGTGTTTACCTCCTTTGGGTGTGTTGATGCTCAAGTTGGATAAACAGAAATCTGCACAGGTGATGGAATAATACTTTAGGGTGGGCAATGCTCACCCTATATTGTTTTTACAGCACTGCCCGGTATTATGAGGTATAAGAACCGCCCCATAACCACCAATTCTGGGGGAACAAGAATTTGAAACTCCCCCAAACTTGGGAGATTTAGGGAGCGAAATAGGCACAAAACGAAGATAGATAGGACTTGTGTGTACACCGTAGCTTAGAAAGGGGGGAAATTAATCAAAGTCCCCCTTTTTAAGGGGGATTTAGGGGGATCTAGAAGGCTTATAGTTATAACTAGCAACTTGGGTTAATACAAGCGTTTGGGATTTCTTACGTCTGCAAGTTGGGCTATTGTATTGTCGTCTTGACACCCGGTGATGATCATCTGTTTGACTATTAGCCAAGTGCGAAAGGTAGTAGTCAGGGTAGCGGTAATCTTTAAAGCTGGTTCGTTACAGTTAATTAAGCGTTCAACAAATTCTAATGCTTGAGCAATGTTACCCAAGCGAATGGCGTTGGCTAGTTGTAAACTATTAGTAGCACTTTCTGAGACTAATTCTTTCACCATATCCCCATTGACTGTTTTACCCAAAGCATAGGTTTTGAGCTTTTCTAGTTCGGTGAATATCAGTCGTGTATTATTGCCTGTGTAATCAATCAATACTTTGTAAGCATCAGTAGTGAGTGTTACACCTACTTCGTCAGCTAATGTCCGAGCTTGCTGTATTAATGCTTGGGTTTGCCATTGGGGAATGAGAGGAAATTCTGTTACCTGTGCGTACTCCAGTAGGAGTTTGACGGATTTATTTCTCGCGTCAGGTTTGTGAGTGTTGGTGATCAGGAGGGTATTTGTTGAGGGAATTTTGGGGAGAATGGACTCCAACTGCAACAAAATTTCTTTTGAACAAACTCCCAGTAATGTGCTGTTGGGCAAATGTACTAATCTTCCTCCACTCCCAACTCGTGGTGTCATGATATCGGATAATGCTTGAGGAATGGTTTCTTTAGATTCTGGGGGGTATTCTGTATAGTTAAAGTTTGCCCATTGTTGATCTAGAGTGTGGGTTTTTAGTTGTTTCATGGTGCGAGTTAGAAAGAATTCGTTTTCACCAAAGTACAGGTATGTTGGCATGGTAGTACGGCAATACGATTGTCGTACATGAGCGTTAGCTCTAGGCTGAAATTTTTAGTACATAATTACTATATATACTTGTAAGTCTTGCTGTATGATGAATTTATTGTTGTTTAAAAGATAAAGTAGCTGGAAGGCTTATTTTTCAGTTGTGCAAAATCTGTGGCGATTGCCTTCGGCACTGCGGGAGAGCGCAACTGCCTTCAATCGAGTAAGCTTTAGTTTGATGAAATTTTCTCATAACTTTGAAAGCTATTGTAAACTTTATTGGTGAGAAGTATCTATGACCTAACCTAATACTCCTAAAAAACTTTTTATTATTTTACCGGAGAATCAAAAATGTCAGTAGGAAAACCAGAGTATCAATTTCCTGAATTTGTTAATAATCCTGAACCTCGTTGTCCAGTTATTCTTTTGTTGGATACATCTGGTTCTATGGGAGGTGAGCCAATTGGACAATTAAATAAAGGCATTAAAGTCTTCAAGCGTGAAGCACAAAAAGATGCCATAGCATCACTTCGGATTGAAGTTTCTATTATTACATTTGGTCAAACAGTAGATATAGTTCAAGATTTTGTAACAATTGATGAATTTACCCCTCCTGTTCTCCAGGCTAATGGCGATACTCCTATGGGACAAGCAATTGGTTGTGCTTTAAATTTGTTAGAGGATCGTAAAGAAGCTTATAAAAATAATGGGATGCAGTATTATCAACCCTGGGTTTTCTTAATTACTGATGGTGCTCCTACTGATTCTTGGCAAAAGGCATCACAACGTCTGCAAGAACTGGAAAAAGCGCAAAGGCTCTCTTTCTTTGCAGTTGCAGTTGAGGGGGCAGATATGAACACCCTACAAAAAATTTCTCTGCGCCCGCCTGTTATTCTAAAAGGATTGGATTTCAATAATATGTTTATTTGGTTAAGTCAGTCAATGTCTCGCGTTTCCAGTGCTAAGGTTAGTAGTGGAATGACTGATTTGCCACCTTTGACTTGGGCTAAAGTACCTAATTAGTTGAGGAGAATATATTATGGGATGGAAAGCGTTAGTTCGTTTCGATTCGGGTGTGAGCCACCACAAGCAAGGTATACCCTGTCAAGATAGTGGAGGCTATATCTGTTTTAAAAGGATTTTAATTGGTGCAGTTTCAGATGGTGCAGGGAGTGCCAAATTTTCCGATGAGGGTTCTCAGTTAGCAGTAGAAGTGTCTTTGAAATTTCTAAAAAAACAAATTGAGGAATTGCTTGAAGATAATTCTTACAATATAAGACGATTTTATTCAGAAGAAGAAGTAAAAAAATTATTTAGTATAACTCTAGAAAAAGTCATCAAAGAGTTAGAAAAGAAATCACAAGAAAGAAATTGTGACTTGAACGACTTTGCTTGTACTCTGTTACTTTTTGTGAGCTTTCCTGATTTCAGTGCTGCTATACAGATTGGTGATGGGTTTATTGTAGTGAAATTACATGGCAAGGAAGAATATGAACTTCTTTTTAAGCCAGATAAAGGAGAATTTGCTAACCAAACGTCTTTTATTACATCAACTAATCCTTTCCAGGATATGAAATTTGTATACAAATCTACCTATTATCCTGAGTTCGTATGTATGTCAACTGATGGACTTGAAAGATTAGCTTTAAATTCGAGTGATTGGAAACCTTATTCACGTTTCTTTCAACCTTTAGAATACTATTTACAAAATGAAGATCCTAACTTAGATGATCCAGAAGAGTATGTTTTAAAATTTCTAAAATCCGAAAAATTGAATGCTCAGACAGATGATGATAAAACACTTCTTTTATGTTTGTTTAATCATGATTTTCCTGAAGTAGATAGGAGTTATATACCAAAAGTGACTATCAGTCCAGTATCAGATCCAGGCGAAGACATAAAAATATCATCACCACCATCTAATTATGAAAATAACCACCCAGTCGGATCAAAAACTCCGATCCCTATTATTACTAGAAGAAAAAGGAAAAATAATCATATCCCTATTTTAAATAAATTGGTTTTTATTTCGTTTTTGCTGCTGTTAATGATCACAATATTTAGCTTGTTTAGCAAAATATTATCACCTGATTCCGCTGATAAGAACTCTTATATTTTATCTACACCTTTAACAATAGATAGGCGCACACAAAATAAAAATATTGACTCTGATTTTAAAACAAATAAGTCCTCTTTAGTGAAAATATTCAAAGAGAATATAATTGACAATGAGTTTTATAAAGATAAAATTCAATCTGATGCTAGAATCCAAGATGATGGAATTAAAGTTTTCAAGAATACATCAGACCATTTTATAGTCATAATTCCAGTTAAAGGAAAGGACTTCCAAAAAGAATATTTCATTGAATTAAAAAATATTGGAGTAAAAAAAGGAGAAAAAGTATGGAGGATTGTGTGGCTTGCAAGTAGCGATTAAAGGTAAAATATTCTCACTAGTTTTTGATAACTATGTTTTTTAATTCTTTTTGATTTTTTTTGAACTACTAGTACATATAATGCAATGAATAATCCAATGAATATTGTTTATGACTATCAAGGTATAGCTATTTATCTGAAGAAAAAAATAAATGAAGGTGGAGAAGGTGAGATTTGGGAAACCAGCGTTGATGGACAGTTAGCAAAGATATATTTGGAAAAGAACAGATCTACAGAAATGTATGCAAAGATAAAGTTTATGATTGAGCATCCACCTGTAAATCCAACTAAACATCAGGGACATAATTGTTTTACCTGGCCTACGCGCTTAGTCAGAGATGATAAACAAAAATTTTTGGGCTTTCTTATGCCAAAAATTGAGTCTGCTAAGGAGTTAATTAATCTCTATAGTCCACAACTCCGTAACAGTTTACTTCCTGAGTTTAATTGGAAGTATTTGCTTACAGCAGCTAAAAATCTTGCTTGGATTATTTATCATATTCATGAAAGAGGGTATATTTTGGGTGATATTCAACCAAAAAATATTTTGGTAAATAATCAAGCTCTTATTACTATTGTTGATACAGATTCATTTC
>NZ_VILC01000096.1:0-16524 GCF_009712065.1 Aphanizomenon sp. UHCC 0183
ATACTTAAGCCAAGCTTTATAAACTTTTTCTTCAGTATCTCCCTCCACAAGAAAATAGATATTCATTATGCTGATATACCTTCATTATATTCATCGAGATTAATCAATTGCATAAATGCTTCGTGTCTGGATTTACCTAGTCCAAAATCTTTTGCATCTTTAGCAGTTACTACACCACCTTTGCGAGTAACTATTTTCCAATGTTCCATTCCAACTTTATTGATAATATAAGGATGGTGACTGGTAATTATAAATTGTAAATTCCTACTTTCAGATAGTAAATCACTTAGAATATCAATACAATTCACTCCTAAACTATTTTCAAATTCATCAATCAAAATCACAGGTCCTTCAGCAGTCAAATAACATTCACTGATTTGTATTAAGGTTTTATACATACCAGATGATATATATTTTTGACTAATCCAATGATTTACTCCTCTTTCTTTTATTTTGATTATTAGAGAAGCTTTTTTTTGAATAAAAATATCAAAATTGTTTTCTTCATTTTTATCTTCGTCTTCTTCATCTTCTTCTATTTTTATATCTTCTACTTGTTCAAATATACTGATAAATCTTTCTTTTATTACTTGAAATATTGGATCTTTTTCGTAAAAAGCAAGTATTAGTTTCGATTGAATTGGTAAGTTAGATTGATAATATTTTTGAATAATACTACTTCTATGATTTTTATCTGTATATTCAGGAATGAAATCAGTTAGTTTCTTAATACTATCTTGATCAATCATCAAACTAGTAAGAATTTCGGAGTATTTTGATAATTCATTAGCAAAAATGATTTTATTTAAGCCATGCCTAACTGGTGATATATCTCGTTCTTCACTTAATATTTTAGCCACACTTTGAATTAGTGAAAGCTTGATTGGTAATGTATTATTCTTAAACTTGATTTCGCTTCCATTTCTGTCTATGATTAATTCTCCATTTTTAAATAAAGACTCATTTTTAATACGAAAACTACTATTATTAGTGAATTTATCTTCTCTGTCTTCCCAGATTAAAGTAGCTGAAATATTACACTCAAACTGACCACTCCAATGATATTGATTATTTTCATGAGTAAATTGTATATCCCATTCAATTCCGTTGAGTGATTCACCCTCAGATATTTTTTGTAAATCAAGTATTGCTTTTAAAATTCTAGTTTTACCAACACCAGAAACACCTACTAGAAGATTAAAATCAGAAAACTGGATTGGCTCAATTCGCCATTGTCTTTTATGGTCATAATAACTTAGTTGATTAATTTTCATGTTTTTACATCTAAATGATATTTTCAAAAATAAACTTGACACAGTGTATTTTAACTTAATCTTTTTAGCTTAAATAAAAATTTATAACCATAAATTGATTAATTGTAAATATCCGGTAAATTTTCTTACCCATTACTACAGTTCAACCCTCAATAAACCTTATATCTGCTACAACTAAACAATAATTCTCTCGTTACTACTTCTGTAACTGAGAGAGCAAAAACTGAAATCGCCCCTAAATATACGCTAAAATACTGAATGTAACTAGCTTTTTAAACTTTTAATTTTTAATTCTTAATTGGTTATGACCATGCACAATTCCGCTGAATTCCGAGACGCTTATGATGTGATTGTCGTCGGTGCAGGTCACGCCGGTTGCGAAGCAGCACTTGCTACTGCCCGCCTCGGTTGTCGAACTCTGCTATTGACCCTAAATTTAGATAAAATCGCTTGGCAACCCTGTAACCCCGCAGTGGGTGGTCCTGCTAAGTCCCAATTAACCCATGAAATAGATGCTTTGGGTGGGGAAATTGGCAAAATGGCAGACCGGACATACCTACAAAAACGCATCCTCAACTCTTCACGGGGTCCAGCGGTATGGGCATTACGGGCGCAAACTGATAAGCGGGAATATGCAGCGATAATGAAGGGAATTGTCGAAAATCAGGAGAATTTGACAATTCGGGAAGGCATGGTGACGGATTTAATCTTAAATGATAGTAATGAAGTTATTGGTTTAGAAACCTATTTTGGCGTATCTTTTCACTGCAAAGCCGTCATTCTCACCACTGGCACATTTTTGGGCGGTAAAATTTGGGTGGGGAATAAATCCATGGCCGCAGGACGCGCGGGAGAGTTTGCAGCGGAAGGGTTAACACAAACTCTCAATCGTTTGGGATTTGAAACCGGCAGACTGAAAACTGGGACACCAGCACGGGTTGATAAGCGTTCCGTTGATTATAGTCAAATGGAAATTCAACCGGGAGACGAAGCTGTGCGGTGGTTTAGTTTTGACCCGGAAGTGTGGGTAGAACGGGAACAAATGCCTTGTCACATGACCCGGACAACCAAAGAAACTCATCGTTTAATTAGGGAAAATTTGCACCTGTCGCCGGTGTATGGTGGTTGGGTGGAAGCAAAAGGACCTCGCTATTGTCCGAGTATTGAAGATAAGATTGTCCGCTTTGCCGATAAGGAAAGTCACCAAATCTTTATTGAACCGGAAGGAAGAGATATTCCTGAATTGTATATTCAAGGTTTTTCCACTGGTTTACCCGAAACTTTGCAAATTTTGATGTTGCGGAGTTTGACTGGTTTGGAAAATTGTGTGATGTTGCGTCCGGCTTATGCTGTAGAGTATGATTATTTGCCCGCAACTCAATGTTTTCCCACGTTGATGACCAAGAAAATCCCAGGGTTGTTTTGTGCCGGACAGGTAAATGGGACGACTGGTTATGAAGAAGCTGCTGCCCAAGGAATAGTAGCGGGAATCAATGCAGCGCGGTTTGTTAAAGGTGAGGAAGTGATTATTTTCCCCCGTGAACAAAGTTATATTGGCACGTTAATTGATGACCTGTGTACGAAGGATTTACGCGAACCTTATCGGATGCTCACCAGTCGGTCGGAGTATCGGTTGTTACTGCGTTCCGACAATGCTGATATCCGCATGACACCGTTAGGACGGGAAATAGGTTTAATTGATGACCGACGTTGGGATTTGTATAGTCAAAAACAAGAACAAATTACAGGGGAGAAAAAACGCCTTCATGTTACTAGAATAAAAGAGAATGAGGCAGTGGGGCAAGCGATCGCTCACGATACCCAAGAAGCAATTAGAGGTTCTATTACCCTGGCTGATTTACTGCGTCGTTCAGGTATTCATTATCTTGATTTAGAACGCCACGGACTTCATAACCCTGCCCTCAAACAAGCCGAAAAAGAAGGAGCAGAAATTGACATCAAATATGCCGGTTATTTAGCCAGACAGCAAAACCAAATTGACCAAGTTGCCCGTCAAGCAAATCGCCAACTATCTAGTGATTTGGACTACTCAACCATTGAGACTTTATCTAAAGAATCCCGAGAAAAACTCAACAAAGTTAAACCCCTCACCATTGGACAAGCAGCAAGAATTGGCGGAGTTAACCCAGCCGATATCAACGCTCTTTTGATATATTTAGAACTAGCTAAAAACAAGACGGTAATAGGTAATAGGTAATTGGTAACTGGTAATTGGTAATTGGGAAACAAATTCTCCCTCTTGCCTCTTGCCTGAATGGGTAATAGGTAATAGGGAGGAGATGAATATAGAACGTAATTTACCATGACATACTAGACATATCTTGACATCATGTGGTATGGTAGGACGAGTAACAAACTTAGGCTGGCGATGACAGTAAATTATGTACCTCCAAGAGTCGCTGCTACCAGATTGGGAGTCAGCACCAAAACACTTGAAAGGTGGCTTGAAGACGGGAAAATCGAAGGCATCTTTACCCAAGGTGGACAAAGAAGATATAACCTCGATTCAATTATCCCTGTTCGACATGGTAATCCATCAGACGAGCGAGCCACTGTTCTATATGCCAGAGTTTCAAGCCGCAGTCAGAAAAACGACCTTGAGCAACAGGTTCAGTTTCTCCAGTCTCGTTACCCTGACGCAGAAATCATCACTGACATCGGCAGTGGACTCAACTTCAAACGAAAAGGTCTTCAAGCCTTACTGGACAGAGTTCTCGGAAACACTTGCAAACTTGTTGTCATTGCCCACAAAGATCGGCTTTGTCGCTTTGGATTCGATCTTATCTCATGGCTCTGTGCTAGGCAGCAAACTCAAATATTAGTTCTCAAGCAAACGAACCTCAGCCCAGAAATCGAAATGGTTGAAGATATCCTTGCCATTATCCATGTCTTCAGTTGCCGATTGTATGGACTTAGAAAGTACAAAAAACAAGTCATTGAAGACAGCGAGTTACCTAGTGTACCCAGCAAAGGAACTTGAGCTTATTTGGAAAAAATGGGGTAGAAACAGCTTGATAATTTCTACCCACCCCAAAGCATCGGGAAGGGTTAGGGTGGGGTAATTTGAGGAATAATGGTAATTCGATAACTTGTGTGTACAGTAGCCTTTACAAGAGGTGACTAAGGGGGGTAAAAATGTGATGAAAATTACGGGATACCACTTCCTCTAACATACCTCTAAGATACAAGGTTGGGTTGAGCGATCGCGAAACCCAACAAAATCCTTGATAATGTTGGGTTATGGCTGATGCCTCCGGCACGCTACCGCAGGGATATGCCACACTTCGTAAACCTTCCATTGCTCCGCAACGCTGACGTTCCACAACCCAGCCTACCATATAATGACTTTTCATGCTTAATCTAGCAGTATTGCCTCTTAGAAAACTAACAACCGAAAAAGCCTATGTTACCCAAATCCAGCACTGATTTATTTGTTTCAGAAGTGTCCGATAGCACTAGTATGTCTTTAGCCATAGATTTCGTCAACAACGAGCCTTGGACAATAGAAACCTATGCTGAAAGCTTAATGGACGAACTTTTTCATGATATTGACAACATTCTTGATGGTCGAAACAAGCGAAATCATCATAGAGGCAGAAACGAATCTGTCCCCGTGCAAACTATGACATTTCAAATGCCAGATGTGGTTTTACCATCAAAACTTAATCGTCCATTACAATCTACTGCACCCATTAAAAACGTCCAAACCACTACACTAGTAGTTAATCATCCATCTATCAAAGCAATTGCAACTACTGAACAACAACAAACCAGTGGTTTAGGTAAACTAATATTTATGGGATTAAGCCTAACCGTCGGGACTTTGGGTATGGTCTACTTAACTGAGTCTGGTTTATTAAATACAATAAATGCCCAATTAACTTCCCAAAGTTTGCCAAATCACCAGACACCATCACCTGCATCTGTAATCACAGATCCTCAGTTAGACTTAGTAAATTATATGTTGGAAGCCTTAACTGTGATAGAACAAGGGACAACCAATGGTAAAACAATTGCTAAACCAGGATTTCCCACTGTTAATCTGAATCAAACCACTGCCTTACCTTTACCAAATACCCAACTAACAGAAACTCCACCATTACCTGTAGCAGCAACCAATATGCTACCTGCTAATAATCGCTTGACTACCCCTAATGTGGTTGAGCGCATATATATTCCAGTTTATCAGTCTCCCGCACTCAAATATCAAATACCAATTGTTCCCACAGTCCCAGTACCACCTACCTTACCTTCATCTTTAACAGCTAATAATTCTCCTACTATTAATACTATACAACCAGCAATTAAGCCCATACCCAAAACAACACAGGTGAATCTCAAACCAGCAGCCGTTAATCCTCAACCGATGAAAGTCGTACCACCGCAATTACCAACAATTGTTCCCCCTGCACCTGTAAAAGAAACTAAGAATATATCACAACAGGTTACAGTACCTAGCTATTCTGCACAATTAGAGGGACTATTGGAGTTGGGTAATAAATCTGTGGCTTTGTTTAAGGTAGATGGTATTAGTCGCCGAATTAATCTAGGTGAAAATATTGGTACTACAGGTTGGACACTAGTAGAAGTTAGTAACGGAGAAGCTATTGTTCGTCGTAACGGTGAAGTTCGCTCTATCTACACAGGACAAAAGCTTTAACACAACTGCATGAGTCAAACAAAAATTAAATATCTTCTGAAAAGCCTGTGTAATCAGCTTCTTTAGTTTTTAGTACCGTAGTACGGCACTAACTTTTACACTTTTTTATACTTTTACCTGAGAAGCTTACTGATATTAAGATAGTTGGCGTTGCTGATAGCCTGCGTGGCGTAGCCATATTGAGGTATGAAATTCCCAAATTGAACCTTGAAAACTCAAACCTCAGTGCGTCTACTCTTCGAGATCACGAAGCGTGATTGCGCCTTTGCGTGAGACTAAAATTCATACCCTTAATCAGCAACGCCAGATAGTTATTTGATGATAGGGTTCTGTGTACTATCTGTTAGCTATTGCACCTATGGGAGTTGCTGATTCAGAAATGGGGTAGGATAAAAAACGTAAAATCAGGTAGAATCTCCTAAGTTGAGGGGCAATATAAAGATGTTCACAGAGAAAAGCTGGAAGAATTTTAAGGTATTTACAGGGGCATTTTGTGTTGTCGCGCTGACACCGTTTTTTGGAATTAATTCTTCTGTCCACGCAGCAGATACGGTTGTGATTCGTTATGGACCCATAGAGGAATCTGTATCCTTGGAAGAGTTAAAAAAATCTACGGAAACTGGCAAATTACCAGATAGTTTGGGAACTTATACCAAAAGAATGACTGAAGAACAACGTCGTTTTTTGGTAGAGGGACTAAAAATCCGAATTCCCATAAATGTTGCTACTTTAGATAGATTAATCAATACCCAAATTGGGACTACAATTCTTAGCGATGTCTCTACAGCTATTACCCGTCGAGATCAATCGGGATTACAAGCTATGAAAGGGGGATTGGTTTTAGCTGCTAATTCTCCACAGGGTTTATCTATACTAAGTTTTATTGCGGCCTATCCCAGTAAACGCCTAGAAATTAATTTACCCCAGGCTTTAACTGTGGCGGGGAGTTTAAATGGTGCATTTGTCCGCACTCAGCGGTTTATGTTTGGTCTTTCTCCCCAAGTTAACCCTAAAGATATCAAAGTTGCGTCTTCTCTAGATCCTACTCAAGCAGGAAGCGCACAGGTACAGACACTCAAGTTAAGTTTCAATGACCAAAAGCGTCAACGACAAATTCCCCTGGATGTTTATTTCTCTACTGCTGCTAGTGTAAATAAACCTGTAATTGTCTTGTCTCATGGTTGGGGTTCGGTGCGGACTGACTTGCGTTATTTAGCCGAACATTTGGCTTCTCATGGTTATGTTGTTGGTGCTTTGGAACATCCTGGTAGTAATGAAACTACTTTTAAGGCAGTCAGTAAAGGTAGAAAACAACTTGTTGAACCCCAAGAATTTTTAGACCGTCCCAAAGATGTTAGTTTTATTGTTGATGAATTGGAAAAAGTTAACCAAACTGCGAATAGTCCTTTACGGGGAAAATTAGCAACTAACAATGTGATGGTTGTAGGTTATTCCTTTGGTGGGGGAACGGCTTTAGCATTAGCTGGGGGCGAATTACAAATCGAAACCCTCAAACAACGCTGTCAGCAAAACTTAGCTAATGCTAACTTGGGTGAAACTCTTCAATGTGTGGCTCAAGCATTACCAGAAAAAACCTATCAATTACGAGATGCGAGAATTAAACAGGCGATCGCTCTCAATCCTACCACCTCTTTAATGTTTGGGGAAACTGGGTTAACAAAAGTACAAATTCCCACATTAATCCTCTCTAGTTCCGCAGATAAAATTACCCCTGCATTAACTGAACAAGTTATGGGTTTTGCGAAAATTCCCTCCCCAAAGTGGTTGGTGGGTGTGGTTGGTGCTTCTCATTTAAGCATTATAGATCCTAGTCTGACCCCATATCAAATGGGGAAATCAAATACACCTATCTTGAACAAAGAAGTAGTTGGAGAACAAGCTAAAGATGTGCGGAAGTTTCTCAAAGGTATTACCCTAGCAATGGCAGCACAGTTAACTCCTGAAGCTAGTCAATATGCTCCTTTTCTGACTGCCGACTACGCTCAAATTTCCTCAACTCGTCTATTTCCCTTTCGCACAGTGCGAGAACTTTCTCCTGAAATGATACAAGAAGCACAAGGTCCAGGTATGACAGCCAATAAATAATAGGTTGAAGGACGAGCAAATAAATAAAAAGGCTTGGAGGGTAAACCAAGCCCAACTTCACTCAGGGTAAAATATATAATCCATCCTATAGATTCTTTATATTTTCAGAATCCTTCTCAAGAGAGAATATTCAATCCAAGACTAATTTAAGCGTGAAATATGATAAGTTTCTTCACTAAGTAGGTTAGCATTGAAAATCGTCGTTATGGCAAGGCAAGAGGCACTCATGCAAGAGGCAAGAGTGAAGAGGGTTTGGGCGATTTTACTTTTCTTTACATAGATTGGTTTTATTGTGTTCACCTACTTAGTACAGGTTGGCGTAAATGACATGACCATTAAAAGCTCCGAAAATTTGATTGATTACAAGGCTTGAAAATAGTTCATTCGCTTACGCCGCACGGTACTAAGTAGTGAGACAGAATTAATTACACAATGTCATTGCGTTAGCGCAGCGTGGCGTTAGCCATATGGAACGAAGTGAAATGAAGCAATCACAACCCTGGCGATTGCTTCCCTTCGCTCGCAATGACTGTAAATATTTTTGTCCAATTACTTAGTAGATTCTGACCATGAAAAATTCAGAAAGTAGGGGCGCAGGGTCTGCGCCCAGAAACGATTCATCAATAACAGCATGAAATTTATTTACCCCAACCCGTAATGGCTATTAACTGCTGTTTGCACTATGGCAGGAGTAATATATTTAGTACAGATGTCACGTTCGCTGAAGGCTTTTTTGTCAAAGTCCATAGAATTAAGTCTGATTATAGTTTCAGCACAATTAATTGCCTATTGTATCAACAAAAACAGAATATCTGACGATGGCATCAGATGGCATTTGAAAAAAGTTGTCTTGATATTGTAAATTTTTGTAAAATTGATGTCTTCAAGACTAGAAACCTGCTAATTACATGACTAAACTAAAAACTAAGTGCATCTGTACTGTTAACAATCAAAATTCTAAATTTGGCACTATAGCCTGAATGATCCCAGTCCAACTTATCATTAAAAACTTTCTCAGTTACCGTGATGCAAGTTTAGATTTTAGCGGCTTGCATACGGCGTGCATTTGTGGTTCTAATGGTGCGGGAAAATCTTCCCTTTTAGAAGCTATCACTTGGGCAATTTGGGGTGAAAGCCGTGCTACTGTTGAGGATGATGTGATTCATGCTGGTGCGAAAGAAGTCCGAATTGATTTCACTTTCCAAAGTGGTCAGCAAACTTATCGGGTGATTCGCAACCGGGTTAGGGGTGGAACTAGTATTTTAGAATTTCAAATTGAAACTCCTACTGGGTTTCGTCCTTTGACGGGTAAGGGATTAAAAGCCACTCAGGATGTCATTCTCGAACATATTAAGCTAGATTATGAGACTTTTATTAATTCTGCTTATTTGCGTCAAGGAAAAGCCGATGAATTTATGCTCAAACGTCCTGCTGAACGCAAGGAAATTTTAGCAGAGTTATTGAAACTAAATCAGTATGATGAGTTGGAAGAACGAGCTAAGGATAAAGCTAAACTTTATAGAATCCAAGGAGAAGAGTTAGAAAATTCTTTAGCAAATATCAAAATTCAACTCCAACAACGGGAAATAACGGAAACTCAACGCACTGAGTTAGAAGCGCAACTAAATAATCTACAACAGGTGCAAGCTTTTGAAAATATTCAGTTACAAAGTTTACAGGTTATCCAACATCAAAGACAAAGTTGGGAACAGCAATTAAATTTTCTGCGGCAACGATATGATAATCTTAGTCAAGATAGCGATCGCCTACAACAAGAACAAATAGCCGTAAAATCCCAACTAGCAGATTTAGAAAAGATTATCAATCAACAAACTGACATTCAAGCCGGTTATACTCAATATCAAAATCTACAATCTCAAGAAGAAATCTTTGCTGCTAAATTTGAACAACATACCCGCGCTACCAATTTAAAACAACAAAAACAACAACAGCTATATAAACAAACTCAAGATTTAGAACGTCAATTACAACAAGCCCAAGCTCAATTAGCAGCTTTAGAACAGCAAGAACAAGAAATCAATCAAACCCTGAGTAAATCTGGGGATATCGAAACAGCTATATTACAATTAAATACCGCCCGTCAGCATTTGACTAACTTAGATCAATTGCAAATGCAGGTAACACCATTATTACAACAAAGAGCCAGTTTGCAAACTCAATTAGATCGCACTCATGCTAGTTTAGTCGCGCGATTAGAGCAAATGCAAGCCACAGAAAAACAACTGCAAAATCAACATCACCGGCAACCCCAATTACAACAAGCAGTCATAGAAATAGGCACGCAAATTGAAGAATTAGAAAAAAAGCGTGTTTATCTGCAAAGAGTCCAGGAAAAAGGACAGGAAAGACGACATTTTATTGAACGTTTGCAAGCCCACCAACGAGATTATGAAAGGTTGTTGGCAGAACTAGAACAAAAATTGCAAATGTTACAAAATCCCGATGCTAGTTGTCCTTTGTGTGAACGTCCTTTAGATGAACATCATTGGAGTAAAGTGATCGAAAAAACCCAATTAGAATATGAAGATACCCAAGGACAATTTTGGGTAGTGCGGGAACAACTTGCAGTTTCAGATCGAGAAATTCAGGTACTCCGACAGGAATATCGAGAAATATCCCAAAAATTATCAGGTTATGATTCATTGCGAGAACAACGGGGACAATTAGCCGCACAGTTAGAAGCTACAAGTGATGTCCAACAACAGTTATTACAAATTATTGCCCAAAAAGAACATTTAGAACGTTCTTTAGAAAGTGGTGATTATGCCCCTGAAAAACAAATAGAAATTCAGCAATTAGATCAATCTCTTCAACAACTTAATTATAGTGAACAAGACCACGCCCTTGCCCGCAGTGAGGTGGATAAATTACGGTGGGCAGAAATTAAACAAGGACAAATTAAGGATGCCTTAAAACGCCAAGCAAAACTAACAGCTAAAAAGCCAGAATTAACAGGGAATATTACTCAATTACAATGGCAACTGCAACAGGGACAAACTGATTCTGATTGTGCCAAAGAAATTGCTAATTTAGAACAGCAAATTGCGGAAATTGCCTATAGTTCTGAACAGCATAATTATTTGCGTCAAGGTGTGCGACAAGGGCAAGTTTGGCAATTACGTCATCAACAATTATTATCAGCACAAGCACAATATCCGCAATTACTTAATAAAAGTCAAGATTTAGAAGATTCATTGCAAAGAATCCTGAAAGAAAGAGAAATATTAACTCAAGAAGTTGATAATATTGTTAAACAATTATCTGATAGTGCCAACCCCACAGCCCAAATTAATAATTTAGAACAACAATTAGCAAACCGCAGACAGGAACTAGATAATAAAATATCTCAGTTAGGGCAATTAAAACAAATGTCCCTGCAATTGGAAACTTTACAAAATCAGTATGAACAAGGAATACAACAATTACAAAATTGTAAACAACAACAGCGTGTGTATCAGGAATTAGCCCAAGCTTTCGGCAAAAATGGGATTCAAGCTTTAATGATTGAAAATATTTTACCTCAACTGGAAGCAGAAGCCAATCAACTACTTTCTCGATTGAGTGCGAATCAATTTCACGTCCAATTTATTACCCAAAAAGCCGGACGCAGTGGCAAATCCAGTAAGAAAAATGCCAAATTAATAGATACTTTAGATATTTTAATTGCTGATGCCAGGGGAACGAGATCCTATGAAACTTATTCAGGAGGGGAAGCTTTTAGAATTAACTTTGCCATTCGTTTAGCACTGGCAAAATTATTGGCACAAAGAGCAGGAGCATCATTACAATTATTAGTAGTAGATGAAGGTTTTGGGACTCAAGATGGGGAAGGATGCGATCGCCTAATTGCCGCCATTAACGCCATATCCGCTGATTTTGCCTGTATACTTACTGTTACCCATATGCCCCACCTCAAAGAAGCCTTCCAAGCCAGAATCGAAGTGAGTAAAAATCAGCAAGGTTCACAGTTACAATTATTGATGTAATACCCAGATCCCCGACTTCTCCAAGAAGTCGGGGATCTATATCCAATTATCTACTCATGCTGAGATTAATTACTGACTTTGACGGTCCAATCATAGATGTTTCGGAACGCTATTACCGTGTTTATCAATTGTGTCTAGAGAAAACCCGATATCCTCAACAAACAATTACAGAACTGTCTAAAGCCGAATTTTGGCAACTCAAGCGATCGCACACTCCCGAACTCCAAATTGCCCTAAAATCAGGTTTAGATGCCCAACAAGGGCAAGAATTTTCCCAAATCCGTAAACAAACAGTCCACACCCTCCCTTATTTCCAGCATGATGTTCTTGTCCCCACAGCATTAGCCGCACTCAGTCAAGTTCAAGCCGCCGGTGTTGATTTAGCCGTAATGACCATGCGGAGAGTGCGAGAACTAGACTATGCCTTTAATCAACATAATTTAAGCCAATTTTTCCCAGAAAATCGCCGTTATTGTCTAAGTAACGACTATGTAAAAACCCGTGATGTCGAAGATAAACCATTGTTAATGGCTAAAGCCTTAGCCGAACTCCCCCCCGCTGCTGATAGTTGGATGGTGGGAGACACAGAAGCCGACATTACCGCCGCCAAAAAACATAATATTAAAATTATCGCTGTTGAATCTGGTATCCGCGATCGCACCCAACTAGAATCTTATCAACCTGATCTAATTGTGAGCGACTTAAAAACCGCTGTAAATTTCATCCTCAACGAGTAAAAACAAAAATAATGGGTAATCGGCAATAGACATCTCCGAAAATTAAATGTGCGTCGTTTGAAACCCTTGTAGAGACGTTCCATGGAACGTCTCTACAATCTTTACTGGAGAAGTCTAATGAACCAAACGTGAGTTCGACCAATAATTTTTAACCCCCCTGGTAAACCTCTCCTAAGAGGGTGTTTAAAAAGTCATGATTCATGTATCAAATATTTTGACCCCTCCCTAACCCTCCCCTTGCAAAGGGGAGGGAACTGATTTTTCCGGTTTCCCCCCAAAGCATCGGGGGGATTAAGGGGGGTAATTTAACTTGTGTGTACACGATAGCTCCAACACGGAGAGGTGTTGGGGTGAGGTTCATCGAATTCACGTTAACCAATTACCCATTACCTAACGTAAAAAACTACTTACTAACCACAGCAAAATAAAAGTCAACAACGTAGAAAACTGATTCGCCGTCATATTGATCAATGGCAATGGTAATATCAAGCCAGCAATCAGACCACCAGCAATTAAACCAGCAATTAAACTCACCAGCGTCAATAAAACTGCTCTACCAAACTTTCCTTCCTTGCGATTGAGAAAGTAAATACCAATACCGACCCCAACTACCAAGGACAGTTGCAAAACCTGTCCACCACTACCGGGATACAACAAACTCGTTGCACCCAAACCTAGATACCAGGCACCTGGTAGCAGGACATCAGTTAACGTGGGCTGATCTAAACTTCGCTGTAGCCATGCAGGAGACTGCTGACTAAGAGACTGACTTGTTTGAGGAGAAGATGGAACTCGCATTTCTGGAAATCGGATGCGCTCAGGCACTTTGATCTTACCTTCTTGGCGCATCCGCAGGCGTTCCATTAAAATCGCATCATAAGCGGCTTCAATAACTTCTCGGACACTGCCATCACCACCATGTTTTTCCAACAGGCGATTCCGAACATCCTGGATTTCATCGAAGCTTGCGTCTTCCGATACCCCAAGTTTTTCGTAGGGACTTTGATCACTCATGGGAGGTTATTACTTTAGCCTTAATCAGCGGCACTTTTTATTTTACAGAAAAACAACTTTAGATTTTATAGAAATAAAGACAACAACTAGATCAGTAACTATGCGACATACTCCACACACTCCCTTTCAAGTGAGTGTGGGCAACGAGCGCGACTCTTCTATGAAGACATTAACTGAGCTTTAAGACCGTGTGTCACACGGTTCTTTGGTTAAGCCAAACAATTAGCTTTTATTTTGATAGGCTGCTTTTGGTGCATTTAATTGAGTTACACCTACTGTTGAAAATTATATCAAATATTTGAAAAAAAATCAAGAAAGTGTTCATTCCGCACTTCGTGCCGCTTTGCTAACATCGCCCAACAACACTGATTAAGCTGCGCTTAATTTTGTTCGTTGGGGAATTCCTCACTCGCGCGTATTGTATTCATCTTATCACCTCCCTATCGGGTAGGTGAGAGGCTTCTACTGTCTAAGCTAAATTATATGTCTTAGGCAATTTTATACATCTACTAGAATCATAGCACGAGTCGGGTCAACCGCACACAAATTCAAAAAGACTGAATTACTCATAACTTTTGCTATACCAGCATATTTACCTCTTGCCTATCCATAATAAAAATCACATTTTATGGAAATAATCAGGATAATCATTGCTCTCCCCTGTAAATTTTGAATTAGTACCAAAGTAGAACCTGCGTCCCTACGCAATCATGTTTGTTAATCCTATGCACTTTTTATAAAAAGTAATCCCTATGGCTGTTGCTAAGATTCTTATAGTTGACGACGATCCTGCGGTTCGGAATTTAATCCAACGCTTTTTGCTCAAACAAAATTATCAAGTTGAATCTGCCGAAGATGGGAAGACTGGTATGAGTATGTTTGAACAATTTAATCCCGATTTAGTAATTTTAGATGTTAATCTGCCGGATGTAATTGGTTTTAACCTTTGTCAAGAAATGCAGAGTCGTAGTGGCGTATTTGTACTACTCCTGACGAGTAGAACCGACGAAGGTGATAAAATTCGCGGTTTTGCTAAAGGCGCTGATGACTATCTCACTAAGCCATTTGGCTTGGGAGAGTTGGAGGTAAGAGTAGGGGCTATTTTAAGGCGGCAGCGAGTTGTGACTAATGCCGAACAGCAACGCTTAATTTTTGACAAATTAACAATTGATTCTATGCGGCGGGAAGTAATGATTAACAGCGAACCCATTCCCCTAACTGCGCTGGAATTTGACTTATTATATTTTCTTGCTAGTCATCCAGCTAGAGTTTGGCGACGATCCGAACTCATTCAAGAAGTTTGGGACTATGAATATGTTGGGGATCAGCGGGTTGTGGATGTTCATATCGGTCAAATTCGTAAGAAAATTGAAATAGATCCTACTCAATCAACATTAATTCATACTATTCGTGGTGTAGGGTACAAATTTGAATGCGCTACTTCTGCCTAAAATTTGACTACCACCTGTAAACCCCCGCCAATCCCACGCGATAAAGATGTGGGATCAAATAAATAAACTTGGTTTATGAATTTAATCCAGTATTTTTATGGATTATTGATGAAATAAAGTTTCTAAGTAAACACGCGCCGCTCGGCGATCGCTCTCACCATTTTGCAGCAAAAATAACGATAAAGCCGCTGTTAAGACACGGGTTTGATCCCAATCAGGATGGGTTTCTAAGTAGTTGTTCATGGATTCCTGTAATGTTTCGGGAATTTCCGTAAAGATAGGGACTGTGGTGTTCATAAAATTTTCCTGTAGATCAATTAAGAGAAGTTATTGGTGTTCAGTTTTATTGAGGGCTGATTCATGCCCTGTGAGGGACGTAGGGAGAAATTAAAATAAACCAGAACACAAAATTCAGATGCTGAATGAAATCAAACTAAGACTCATTATTCTGCGCTCACCAGGGGTGGATTTGTCAATGCTGCGAAATGTTAACAATTAGCAGTCAAAAATAAATCTTGACGAAATAATCAGGCTTACAACTATATTTTTGTTATATAACTTTATAAAAACTCGGTTATCCACCCTGTTAGTAGTGAACAATTAACAATCCCCAATAAGTCAGCAATGACTGATTAAATCGTAGAACGTCTGTGGAAAAGTCCAAAATCACCTGTGGAAATCCTGTGGAATCAATGAGGAAAAAGGTTGTTAACAATAAGAATTACCATAATGTCACGAAAATATGACATATCAGGCAATTGACACTCTCAGGTTTTCAGATACTGAATTTGACGCTTACCAAAAAACTCGTAAGGTGGTAAAGTATATAGCAGGAGTCAAGAGTCAGGAGTCAGGAGAAAACCCCTTTGGTAGCAAGAGTTTGACTGTTAATTGATGTCATAACCGCCTTGGTGCTTGCTATATTTGTAAATACAATTTATTTTATACAAACTTTTGCTTATAGACATTTTGACGGGTCATGATCAGAAAAAAGTCATCTTCTTACCCTGCTTGTTAGTTTGATAGCCTATACAGTTGGTGATAAAGGTGACTCATTAAGAGTAGGCTAAATGCACGCTAAAATAGATGGAAGATAGTAATTTATAAGGAAAATGCCGAAAACCCTTGAAGGTGCGGCTGACTCAGGAAGTCACACCTATGCTTTAGACAAGGGATGAAGGCTAAGGGCTTTCCTTTATCCTGCATTGACGTTAATGCTTTGCTCTTCAATATATTGTTTCACTGTTTCCGTGT
>NZ_VILC01000097.1:0-16480 GCF_009712065.1 Aphanizomenon sp. UHCC 0183
AATCAGAACATTAGTATCTAGAACTAGCTTCATGAAATTATCTCAAAAATTTCCTCATCGGTATAACCTGTTTGATTCTTTGCCATCAAATAAGAACGCAGTGCGCGGAAATAGCTTTACCAATGAAACTATCAGGAGATATACCTTCAGCTTCAGTAATTTCTAAAAGTGCTGCTTTTAGTTCTGGATTAATGGTAATATTGACATACTCACCGACCTGAAGGTGCGGTGATTTTTGACACTTCGCCAGAACACGCCACAAGTGGTCTTATCGTCCCTCCATGTCCGTTTAAAGTCTCCCAATGCCCTATGGCGACTATGACCAAATTTTAACATAAAGCCGTCCTGGAAGGACGGGGCTTGTGTCCCGTCTTTTCGGTAATGACATGAGAAGAAATCAAAGCTTCAATATAATCGCTTGTATATACCAAGAAACATAAAATATTTATTTAAACAGATATTTTTATCTTGATCAAAATCGCTACAATAGCTACCACAGCTAGATTTATTCCCATTTAATTTTGAAAATTTAGACAATTAGGATAGCTATTGCTATTTACCTTCCGCCTATTGCACTAAAATTAGTAGACACCTAGCTGAGTTGTACAAACTTTTGAAATTAGGAGTGCATACGTGCCAACACTTGCTAAATACTTGCTGGTTGGATCAGTTGAAGCTTACAGTGGCAAATCTGCAACAGTTTTAGGTTTGTCTCATCAGCTAAAACAAAAAGGTTTGGATATTGCTTATGGCAAACCTTTGGGTAATTTTGTCAAGACATCTGCGGGAACAGTAGTTGAAGAAGATGTCCAGTTCATTACTCATAACCTTAACCTGCCAGACAACCGCATTGCTCCCACCTTATTATCTTTGGATGAAATTACCGTCCAGAAACGCTTACAGGGAGAAGATACAACTAACTATCAAGAGTTACTAGTACAAAAGTATTCACAAATACCAAAGAGTAATTTGGTAATCTTAGAAGGGCCTGCTAACTTATCAGAAGGAAATTTATTTGGATTATCCTTACTGGAATTAGCAGAAAAATTAGATGCTCCTGTACTGTTAATTAGTCGTTATCAATCACTAAATTCTGTTGAGGCCTTATTATTTGCTAAACAGCAATTAGGTAAACGGTTAATGGGTGTCGTCATTAACGAAGTCCCTCACGAACAATTAGAGTTAGTTCACACACTCTTACGTCCATTCCTGGAAAAACAGGGGATTTCTGTCCTAGCAACACTGCCCAAAAGTGATGTCCTCCGCAGTGTCAGCGTTGGGGAATTAGTCAAGCAGTTAAACGCGGAAGTTCTTTGTCGGAGCGATCGCCTAGATTTATTAGTCGAAAGTCTCGCCATTGGGGCGATGAACGTCAACTCCGCCGTCAAATACTTCCGCAAACGTCAGAACATGGCAGTAGTCACAGGGGGCGATCGCGTTGAAATTCAACAAGCAGCCCTAGAAACATCTACCCAATGCCTCATCCTGACTGGACAACTGCCACCCCCTGCCTTTATCCTCAACCGCGCTGAAGAGTTAGAAATCCCGATTTTATCCGTGGATTTAGACACTCTCACCACAGTAGAGATAATTGATCGCACCTTTGGTCAAGTTCGTGTTCATGAACCAATTAAAATAGAGTGCATTCGCTCTCTTATGTCTGAGCATTTTGATATTGACCGTTTATTATCCCAATTGGGACTTAATCCAGCGGCAGCAGTATCATAAACTACCCAGATTCCTTTGATTTATTAGAATCAGCAGCGTAAATCCTCTTAATTACTCCTCGACTGGTTTATTTAGTGGGATTTGTTCTGGCAATGCTTCCCCAACTGGTTTAACTTCCTCAATGGTCATATCAGACTTGTCGGCTGCTTCTGCGGCTAATAACTCTGATGTCACTGGATTTGGGGAACTTATTTCTGGTGCATCTGCCGTTTCGCTAGTTTCTTCTATGGCAATAACCACCTCAGTTTGAATTATCTCTACCACAGCTTCAGTTGACCCTGCTGTAGGAGTTTCGGAAATTACAACCTCAGTTTGAATGATCTCGACTACAGTTTCGGTTTCTCCTGTGATAAATGACTCGGAAATCACCACCTCAGTTTGAGTGATCTCTACCACAGTTTCCGGTGCTGTTGGCGGAATTACCTGTTCTTCCTCTATGACAGTGGGTGGAGTTGGTGCTACTTCTACCACTTCTAAAATAGAAGATTGAGCAAAAGTCTCCTCAGACGAAGTTTCAGTTGTCATTGCTGGGGTAGCAGTTACCGACTCATCTGGTAATACTGATGGTGGCGTTGCTTCAGTTCCATTTGTTCGCAAAATCTCTGCAGCAGTTTTAATTACAGGCTTTTTATTCACAGTCTGCTGTATTTTCGCCTTAGCACCACCAAACACACTAGCAACAAAGCTTGATAACTGTCCAAATTTCTCTTTTACAGAAAACTTTGACATTTGTTCTTGAAAACTCACCTTAATTAGCTCAGGACTGGGGAGAGGAGTTTGTTGTCCTGCGGGAGCAAGTTGTCGCCGTAATGAAAGGGTTTGTGCCACAAACCATACCAACATTGCCACACTAGCTACATGACCTAGTAATAGCCCTCCAGTAATTCGAGATGCAAAAATCCATAACACTAAAGCGTAGAATAACCCAACGCCACTCCAGATGAAATCATTCTTGCGATGGATTTCTGGAAAAAAGAAGGCTGATAGATAAATGGCGAGACTGCCAAAACCGATTACCAACGCTAGAAAATAAGCCAGCATTTTTTAATCCTCCTTACTATTTAATTCGAGAAAGGGAACAGGGGGCAGGGGGCAGGGGGCAGGGGAAGTAGGGGAGTAGGGGGAGTAGGGGGAGTAGGGGAGTAGGGGAGTAGGGGGAGTAGGGGGAGTAGGGGAGTAGGGGGAGTAGGGGGAGTAGGGGGAGTAGGGGGAGTAGGGGAGAAATTTCTTCCTTCTGAACTCCTGATAGCGAAGCGTGGCGTTAGCCATACTCCTGAACTCCTGCTATATGTATTTTAATTTTGCAAAATTTGGGACTAAATTGTGGACTTCGATACAAATTAAAATTAATTCATTGATGTGAGTGATGATTTCTTAAATTTTAGAAAAACTCTTAATATCTTCTTTAGGAGTGAAGCCAAAATCTCGGACTACCCTTAAAGAGAAAGGATCTGCAAGAGAAAGAGCCAAACCCAAACAAAAGATTTAAACTGAACTATGACACTACAAAGCTTTGGTGTGATTGGATTAGCAGTTATGGGCGAAAACATCGCACTTAACGTAGAAAGAAATGGCTTCCCAATTGCAGTTTACAACCGCTCTCGTGAAAAAACCGATGCCTTCATGGCGCACCGCGCCCCAGGACGGAACGTTAGAGCCGCTTTTAGCCTCGAACAATTTGTCGCCTCATTGGAACGTCCCCGCAAAATTTTGGTGATGGTACAAGCTGGTAAGCCTGTTGATGCGGTAATCCAACAGCTTAAGCCTTTACTCCAAGAAGGTGATATCATTATTGACGGTGGTAACTCTTGGTTTGAAGACACCGATAGACGCACTCAAGAATTAGAACCCATCGGTTTACGCTATATCGGTATGGGTGTGAGTGGCGGTGAAGAAGGCGCGTTGAATGGTCCTTCTCTCATGCCTGGTGGGACAAGAAGCTCTTATGAGTACCTATCTCCCATTTTCAACAAAATTGCGGCTCAAGTTGATGATGGTCCCTGTGTAACCTACATTGGTCCTGGTGGTTCTGGACACTATGTGAAAATGGTTCATAACGGTATTGAGTACGGTGATATGCAGTTAATTGCAGAAGCCTACGATTTGCTGAAAAATGTGGCTGGTTTAAGTGCAGCACAACTCCATGAAGTCTTTGCTCAATGGAATACAACTGACGAACTCAATTCATTTTTGATTGAGATTACCGCGAATATTTTCCCCTACGTAGATCCAGACACCAAAATTCCTCTCGTTGATTTGATTGTTGACGCAGCCGGTCAAAAAGGAACTGGTCGTTGGACTGTACAAACTGCTTTAGAATTGGGTGTAGCTATTCCGACAATTACAGCAGCGGTAAATGCTCGAATTCTCTCTTCAATTCGAGATGAACGGATTGCTGCTTCTAAGGTCATCACCGGACCAAATGCTAAGTATGGTGGTGATATTGCAGCTTTTGTGAACATGGTGCGTGATGCTCTTTATTGTTCCAAAATCTGTTCTTATGCTCAAGGTATGGCGCTGTTATCTACAGCTTCTAAAACCTACAATTGGGAATTAAATCTGGGCGAAATGGCGCGGATTTGGAAAGGTGGTTGTATTATTCGCGCTGGTTTCTTGAATAAGATTAAGAAAGCATTTGACGAAAATCCCGCTTTACCTAACTTGTTGTTAGCGCCTGAATTTAAGCAAACAATTCTGGATAGACAAGCTGCTTGGCGGGAAGTAATTGTCACTGCTGCTAAATTGGGTATTCCTGTTCCAGCTTTCAGTGCTTCTCTAGATTACTTCGATAGTTACCGCCGCGATCGCTTGCCACAAAACTTAACTCAAGCACAACGGGACTACTTCGGCGCTCACACCTACAAACGAACTGACAAAGAAGGATCTTTCCACACTGAGTGGGTTCCCATTGCTGAAGCTCAGAAGTAAGATACTTTTAGTTAGGCTTTCAAATTAATTCTTGTTGTTAATTTCGGCAAGATTGCCTGTAGGGGCGGGGTTTCCCCGCCCTTAATTATATACAAAAGATGAAGTAGAATAATCTATAGTTATGTTTACAAAAAAAAATGAACAACTATATACTGGACAGATTAAGAGTTGATAGAATGCTCAACAAGCGATCGCTCTTTAGGTTGAAGAAGGAGTCAGGAGTCAGTAGCCAGGAGTCAGAATCAATCAGTCGAGGATTCAAACCTGCGACTGATTAAAGACCACCAAATCTACGATTTGGTGGGGGTCTTAAACCCAGTTATTCATCCGCCACTCGCACAGAATTCATTCTGAATTCTGACTCCTGACTCCTGAATTCTGTTCGATAAAATAATTTATACACTGTATAATAATTCTACAACTCTGTTATTGGTATTGGAAGCGATTCCTAGTTCGTTCTTCGCTATCGCACTTACAGCAATTTTAGGGCAAACCCACCACAAGAATAAATCGCAGGATCAAGAAGCAATTACAACTTTAAAAATGTAAAATATCTAATATATTCCCTAGTTTTATCCATCTCAATTAAAATCCAAATAGAGGTGACAATGGTTTTACAATTAGTCAGACACCAATTTACAGTTAAGCAATTTCACCAAATGGCTGAATCTGGTATTTTGTCAGAAAATGATAGATTAGAATTAATTCGGGGGGAAATGATTGATATGTCACCTATTGGCAGAAGACACGCTGGTTGTGTCAATAGATTAGTTAATTTGCTGATTCAGCTTCTCGGAAAGCAAATAGTGCTTGCACCTCAAAATCCTGTAGAATTGGATGAAACCTCTGAACCCCAGCCAGATATAGCATTATTAAAACCACGTCCAGATTTTTATAGAAATTCACACCCCCAACCAGAAGATATATTTTTGTTAATAGAAGTTGCTGATACAACGGTAAAATATGATCGGGAAGTGAAAATTCCTTTATATGCAGAAGCAAATATTCCTGAAGTTTGGTTATTAGATGTTAATCAAGAGGTTGTAGAAGTATATCGAAATCCTCTCCAGGGAGTTTATCAAGATGTACAGAAGTTAGTCAAAAATCAAATTTTATCAATTTTAGCTTTTCCTGATGTGCATATTAATGTGACTGAGGTATTTTAATAATCATCTTTATTTGTAGTCTATTAATATGCGGATCACCATTTTTTTCGGCTCTTGCGCTACTTTTATGGATAATTAATACTAAAGTGCCAGTTTAATAAACTGCGTAATCTGAAATTGCTAAAGTTGCGAAAGCCATATCCAAGTCGTTTAATAAGTTTGAGTTTATTATTCATAAGAATACCCGGTAAGTGGGAAACTCAGTGGCTTGGCTCCCTGAGAGGGAAACGACACGAGTTGCTTGTATCTCAGGTCTAAAGACACTGAGCTTTACGCTTACCGGATGCTCTTGTAAGAGTTTGACATTTAAGAGATTAGTATTAGGGAACACCAAAAAATAAATTACCCAATTTTGTGGGATGGCCATCCTGCCCGTCCTTGATGGTTAGCGGGCAAGATGCCCGCACCACAAAAATTTTTGGGTATTTTTTTAATTGGAAGTCCCTTAAGTAACAAATAAAAAAGCGAGAATCGCGGATTATATGGATTACGCTGATTACACAGATTTTTTTCATTTGCTAAGATAACCAAAATCTGTGTAATTCTTTAATCCTTAGAATCCGCGATTCTCACCTTCTCTGAAAATATGTTGATACCAAGGAGACTTCTAGTCAGCCAAAACTTTTAAAACATCCTCTAAAAATTTCCATCATTAAATTACCAATTATGCACAGAATCAGCGCCACACCAGGCGGATTAAATCAGTCTGAAGGTTTATTTTTCCTCGAACAAACTCCTGCCCCTTTCGTATTGATTACAGCAGCCGATACTGATATTCAAACCCTAGCGGCTGTAGTTCCTAAATTACCTAGTCAATTCCCCGAAATCAGGGTAGCCAACTTATTACAACTACAGCAACAAATAAGTATAGATGCTTATAGTGAACAAGTTTTAGAATCCGCCCAAGTTATTGTGCTTCGTCTCATAGGAGGAAGTTCATACTGGGCTTATGGTTTAGAAGTCGTACAAGAAATTGTACAACGTAATGGCACAACTCTAATTGTCATGCCAGGAGATGACGGACTTGATTTTGATTTAATTTCCAAATCTACGGTTTCTCAAGAAATCGTCCAGAAGATTTGGCAATACTTTCAAGAAGGTGGTACAGAAAATTTCCTCAATGCCTTGCAATTTATTGCTGATACATCCTTATCAACGGCGTTTAATCCCCCACAACCACAACCTGTTCCCCGCGTAGGATTGTACGAAATAAGTCAGGATGTAGGGGCGCAGGGCTTGCGCCCAGTCAGGAGTCAGCCTAAAGTGGGGATTTTGTTTTATCGCGCCCATTATTTAGCAGGAAACACTAAAGTTATTGATGCTTTATGTAATGCTTTGATAGAGAAAAATTTACAGCCTGTACCAGTTTTTGTTTCTTCATTGCGCGAACCTGGTGTTAGTAATCAATTATGTGAATTATTAGCAGCAAAAGATGATCATTCTGTTAGCTTGTTGATGAATACCACCAGTTTCTCCCTAGCAAGTTTAGAAACAGAAACACCACAAACCGAACTTTGGGAAAAATTAAATGTCCCGGTTTTGCAAGTAATTCTTTGTGCTAGTTCCGTTGAACAATGGGAATCAGAATCACAAGGTTTAACACCCCGTGATATTGCCATAAATGTGGCATTACCAGAAGTAGATGGGCGAATTATTAGTCGGGCTGTGTCTTTCAAAACCTTACAAACTCGGAATAATAAACTAGAAACCGATGTCGTAGTTTATGAACCCGTGAGCGATCGCATTCAATTCGTCGCCCAACTGGCTGCAAACTGGGTAAGATTGCGGGTAAAACCGCCCCAAGAACGCCGCATAGCCATAATTTTAGCAAATTACCCCAACACCAACGGACGGCTCGCCAACGGCGTAGGACTGGACACTCCTGCTAGTTGTGTAGAAATTCTCAAAGCCTTAAAGTTAGCTGGTTATGAATTAGGAACTATTCCCGAAACTGGAGACGAATTAATTCAAATTCTCACATCTAGCGTTACCAATGATCCCGAAGGAAAAGATTGGAAACCAATAAATCAAAGTTTGTCAGCAGCAGAATATCAAAACTATTTTTCCACCCTACCAATAAATATCCAAAAACAAATTATTGCCCGTTGGGGACAACCTATTTTAGACGCGATCCAAAATTGGACAATTTCTGGAATTCAATTTGGTAATGTTTTTGTTGGTATTCAACCATCACGAGGTTACGATCTTGATCCTAGTTTAAATTATCATGCCCCCGATTTAGAACCAACACATAATTATTTAGCCTTTTATGATTGGGTACGAGAATCTTTTCAAGCAGATGCCATAGTTCATGTAGGAAAACATGGCAACTTAGAATGGCTACCAGGAAAAAGTGTCGCCTTATCTAATACTTGTTATCCAGAAATTGCCTTGGGACCAATGCCCCATTTATATCCATTTATTGTTAATGATCCCGGAGAAGGTTCACAGGCAAAAAGACGCGCCCAAGCCGTAATCATTGATCACCTCACACCAGCAATGACAAGGGCAGAATTATATGGACCATTGCAACAAGTAGAAAATCTTATTGATGAATATTACGAAGCCGAAAGTTTAGATCCTTCCAGATTACCAACAATACGCGATCGCATTCAAGAACTCGTCATCAAAGAAAACCTGTACAAAGACTTAGGAATCACCAACCCCGAAGACATCGCCAACTTTGAAACCCTGATCTTAAACTCCCTAGACGGTTACTTGTGCGAACTCAAAGAAGCCCAAATCCGCGACGGCTTACACATATTCGGTCAATGTCCCCAAGGAACCCAACTACGAGACCTAATAGTAGCGATCGCCCGCATCCCCAACCGCCATTCTATCGGCATTACCCGCGCCATAGCCAAACAGTGGCAAATAGACATAGACCCCCTCACCGACAACTTCTCAACCCCCCTCTCTGCGCCTCTGCGCCTCTGCGAGAGACTTAAATCCTGCCACATCATCGGCGATGTCGTCGAACTCCTAGAAATAGAAGCCGCCCATTTAGTAGAAGAAGTTATCTCTGGGCGCAGACCCTGCGCCCCTACGGATTGGATCAGTGACAAACTCCTCCCAGCCCTACAAAAAACCAACCAAGAAACCACAAACCTCCTACGGGGACTTGACGGAAAATACGTTCCCAGCGGGGCTTCTGGCGCACCCACCCGCGGACGACCCGAAGTTCTACCCACAGGTAAAAACTTTTACGCCGTTGACATTCGCGCCATACCCACAGAAACCGCCTGGGACATTGGCAGAAAAGCCGCTGAAACCCTGATTGAAACCTACACCCAAGAACATGGAGAATACCCCCAAACCCTGGGTTTATCAGTGTGGGGAACAGCCACCATGCGGACTGGTGGTGATGATATAGCCGAAGCCTTAGCTTTACTTGGTGTGCAACCCGTGTGGGATGGTGCAGCAAGACGAGTAGTAGATTTTGAAATTTTACCCTTGGCGATTATCGGTCGTCCCCGTGTGGATGTCACCCTAAGAATTTCCGGGTTTTTCCGGGATGCTTTCCCCAATTTAATCGCTTTATTTGATCAAGCAGTGAAAGCCGTTTCAGCTTTAGATGAACCACCAGACCAAAATCCCTTAGCAGATACAGTTCGTCAAGAAACAGCACAATGGACTCAAGAAGGTTTATCTTTAGAAGTAGCCCAAGAGCGATCGGAATATCGCGTTTTTGGTTCTCAACCAGGGGCATATGGTGCAGGACTCCAGGGACTAATAGCCTCCCAAAACTGGGAAAATGATCAGGATTTAGCCCAAGCTTACACAAATTGCAGTGCTTACGCCTATTCTTCTAGTGAGGGAACAGGGAACAAAAATGCAGAAGCCTTTGAACAACGCTTAAAGCAAATGCAAATCGTCCTCCACAATCAAGACAACCGAGAACACGATTTACTCGATTCCGACGATTATTATCAATTTCAGGGTGGTTTAACCGCAGCCGTGCGTTCTCTCCAAGGTAAAAATCCCCAAACCTACTTTGGCGACCATTCCAACACATCTCAACCCAAAATCCGCCAACTTAGTGCCGAAATTGCCAGGGTTTATCGTTCCCGCATCGTTAATCCTAAATGGATAGCTGGAGTCATGCGTCATGGATATAAAGGTGCATTTGAAATGGCTGCAACCGTAGATTTTCTCTTCGCTTACGATGCTACCGCCCAATGTGTCGAAGATTATATGTATCAAGGTGTTGTAGAAGCTTATTTAGAAGACGCTACCGTTTGTGAATTTATTCATGACAAGAATCCCTGGGCATTACGCGATATTGCGGAAAGATTACTAGAAGCCAATCAACGCGGCTTATGGCAGGATGTGAATATACAAACCCTCGAAAACCTCCGCAATTTGGTGCATCAAGCGGAAGCAACTATCGAAGAAAAATAATTTCATTTAGGAACTGGATATGGAAAATCTTGCGTATTTACATTTAGCTTTTGCCAATCAAGACGAAGAAACCACTGAGTTAATATCCCTCAGTTCTTTATTCAAAACAACAGCCCCACCAAATTGGCAACTCTTTTCTAGTAGTGCGTGGAAATACATGATTCCTCTGGCTCTAACTATATCTATTTTGAATAGTGTTAGTAGTGTTTTCGCCTTAGAAAAAAATGATAACGCTGCTACCGTAAACAGTCTCCAACAAAATGAAATATCTCAAATTAAAACCGCCAATAATCAAGTTATCAGTACAGCCCCGATAACCCCCACTATCTCAAATAATATTATTTCCGTGAATAACAAGCGCAAAGACCCCAATCTCCTCAGCAAAGGTGATGAAGGTGCAGATGTCAAAGTTTTACAAGAACGCTTGAAAATCGCTGGTTTTTATTATGGTAATTCCACAGGCATTTTTGGTCCAATTACTCACGAAGCGGTAAAACGATTCCAAAAAGCTTATCAACTCACAGTTGATGGTGTTGTCGGTAAATCCACACTAGCCAAATTACCAGATGTTACCGATGAAAATCAAACAACTACTTCTCAAAAATTAGATCACCCAGATATACTTAGTTTAGGCGATCGCGGTGAAGCCGTCAGAATTCTCCAAGCACAATTAATCACCGCCGGATTTCTCCAAAATCAGCCCAATGGTTACTATGGTTCTAACACAGTTGATGCCGTAAAACGCTTTCAAAAACAACACAAACTAGAAATCAATGGACTGGCTGGACAAACTACCCGTTCTAAGTTACACAGTTTAGTTAAAAACTCTGCCAAAAGTGATTTCACCACTCTAGAAATCCAAAGACGACTACAGGAAAAAGGTTTCTATAAAGGTCAAATCAACGGCATGATGGCATCTGATACCAAAAAAGCAATTAGTCGCGCTCAAGAATTTTATGGTATCAGTCTCAAAGATATTAAAAGCGGAAGTTTTTAATCCCCCGCTTTCTCCAAATCATCAGATTCCCCACGACTTGATTCATCCTCCAAATTTTGGGCTAGTACCGCAGAATGGAAGTCAAAAGTCAAAAGTCAAAATTAAGACTGCATAGGCTTTTTGGCTTTTGGAAATGGTTGGTTTATTTACGCCGTGCTGTACTAGTAATTGGTAATTACTCTTGCCTCTTGCCTTAGTTATTAAATTGGCATCAGCGCTCTTTGACACTTAGGACACACGGCATGGATTGTCATTTGACAATCTAATAAATGAAACCCCTCTTTTTGCGCTGTTTTTCCGCCAATCTTTAAAACTGAGTCATTCTTAAACTCAATAGTCGAATTACAGCGAACACAAATGAGGTGATGATGGTGATGGGGATAAGGCTGATTAATTTCATAATGTTTATGCCCTTCACCCAATTCCAACTCCCGTAAAATCCCCATTCTCGCCATTAACTTTAAAGTGCGATAAATAGTTGATAAACTAATCCCTTCACCATCAGTTTCTAAACGATGATATAGGTCCTCTGCACTTAAATGTTCACCTTGCGGGAGTTCCTGAAAAATATGTAGAATTGTTTCGCGCTGTGGAGTTAAACGCCAGCCACGGTCGTTTAACTCTGCTTTAAGTGAACCAGTTGTGTAGACAGTCATACTAAATTTTCTCAACAAAGCTCATTAATTGAGAATATAACAAATATTTGGCTTGATTTGCAACAATCATTGCTTATTGAGAATATTTGCTAGTGGTCAGTTGTCAGTTGTCAGTTGTCAGTTGTCAGTTGTCAGTTGTCAGTTGTCAGTTGTCAGTTGCCTCTTGCCTCTTGCCTCTTGCCCCTTGCCTCTTGCCTCTTGCCTCTTGCCTCTTGCCTCTTACCTCTTACCTTCTAACTTAACGACTCTAGATAGTCGCGGACTAGGTTACGACGTTTAGGTTGGCGAAGTTTTTGTAAAGCCTTGGATTCAATTTGTCTGACCCTTTCCCGTGATAAATCAAGGGCGCGACCGATTTCTGCTAAAGAGTAGGCATGACCATCGGACAAGCCAAAGCGCATCGAAATAACATCCCGTTCTCGACTGGTTAAATCATCAAGAAGATTATGCAAATCCTTATGTAAAGATTCTCGCATCAACATCTCCTCTGGCGTAATCGTATCAGTCTCCAGTAATTCTCCTAATTCAGTATCTTTATCCTTCCCTACCTTCGTTTCCAAAGACACAGACCGAGGAACTCTCAATAGCACTTCCCGGACTTGGATAGCTGTCATATCCAACTCAATGGCTAGGTCTTCTAAAGTCGGAGTGCGACCTTTTTCTTGGGCAATTTTCCGTTGCGCCTTTTTAATTTTATTGAGCTTTTCGGTAATATGGACAGGTAGGCGAATAGTGCGGCTAGAAGTAGCGATCGCCCTGGTAATACCTTGACGAATCCACCAGTAAGCATAGGTACTAAAACGATAACCCTTTGTAGGATCAAACTTCTCAACTGCTCGTTCTAAACCTAAAGTCCCTTCTTGCACCAAATCTAACAATTCCAAACCCCGATTTTGGTACTTTTTGGCAACAGATACCACCAAACGCAAATTCGCCTTAATCATGTGGGACTTGGCTTGTAGTCCTTGAGTTTGAACTTGTTCTAGTTCTTCAACTGTTAAATTAGCAATTTCCGCCCAGCGTCTTTTCCCATTGGCTAAAGTCGGCTTAAGATCAGGTAAATTTATCCCCGCAGTAGTCGCCCACCGTTCCAAAGAAGGGCGGTGTCCTAGTTCTGATGTCAACCGCTCCTGTACCTCCATTAACCGGGCATAAGGGGCAATTACAGCGTCTCCCTCAGTGGCAGCAGCACCAAGCAATAACCGCATCCGTAAATATCGCTGTACTTTTTGGGCTTCAGCAACTTCCTCATCTCGTCCTAATAAGCGGACTCGACCAATTTCTTGCAGATAGAGGCGTACCAAGTCTGTGCTACGTCGGCTAGTTTGCGCGGCTAAGGCTAAGTCTGACTCAACAGCAGCCATATCTAAATCTGGCAAATCATCATTATTGATTTCAATATCCAAGGGTGAACTAGGATTTTGCCCTTCCTGGGCGGCATTTTTATAAAAAGATGTTGCTGGCATGATGTCTCAAATGGCTCCAGTTAACAATAGATTACGGTCAGCTAAAATTACGGTCAGCTAATCAACTGTTGCTATTCCGTAATTTCGTCATGAAATAACATAGTTTGGGCTTCAGTGTACAATTCTTTGCAAAACTTTGTACTAGTCCAAAGATGTCGAAGAGAAGAAAACTTAATTTATCAGCTTTTGGACTGTTTTAACTGGATAGTTATTTTCACCACAGTGTACTAGGTTAGAAAAATACATTCTTAATGAGTTGTTCGTTACTAGTAGTTGTGTAATTGAATAAATAGCTCTGCAAATCTTCAGTCAGAGTTTCCATTAGGAGTTACCTAGTCAATATTACCATGTTTAAAGATATTGACGGTTATTTTTTTAACTGTTTATTAACATACATTTAGTTGTGATGATGTTTATAAACTACATAGTCATATTTACATCACTCAAAAAGTAATTTCCTGACAATTTGATAAATTTCTTCCAGGGATTTTGCGGTAATCGTTTAATTTCAATTGCACACCTTACACTATCAGCATTTCTCCCCCTATTTACCATATTTGTTCTGTAGGAAAATTATCAAATTCGGGCTTGATGTCTCGTAACATCAGTTTATCTAATGCAAGTCTTGGTGTAACTTCTCCTTCCAGCAGTTGGTAAACTTGCTCGGTAATGGGAATAGCAATGCCTTGTTGTTGGGCGATTTCCATTAATACCCGACAAGTGTTCACACCTTCGGCTGTGCCTGGAAGATTTGCCATAACTCCTTGCAACGTTTTTCCATTGGCTAATTGATAACCAACTTGATAATTGCGACTTAACGGGCTGTTGCAGGTTGCTAATAAGTCCCCTAGACCGGATAAGCCATAAAATGTTTCCGTTTTTGCGCCTAAAGTCTGACCTATTCGTACCATTTCGGTTAAGCCACGAGTGACTAAGGCAGCTTTGGCATTCGTTCCTAAGTGTAACCCATCACATACACCTGCGGCGATCGCTATCACATTTTTCAGTGTTCCCCCTAATTCTACGCCCACAGGGTCAGGATTAGTATAAACACGAAAGCGACTGGAAGAAAATACTATTTGGACTGTTTGGGCAGCATTGGTATTTTTACTTGCTACTACCGTTGCTGCTGGTAATTCCTGGGCAATTTCCTGGGATAAATTCGGACCTGATAAAACCACAACAGGAGAATTAGGAAAAGCTGCTTGCCAAATTTGCGAAGGTGTGTATGTAGTTTGTGGTTCTAGTCCCTTAGTTGCGGTGACAAAGATTGTTTGTGGAGATAAGGGACAAGACTGCACCATAGAAGCCACATCTCTCACCCCTTTCATGGAAATAGCCGACAAGATAACTTGAGCATTTTTATCCTCTAATACTTTTTCTAGAGGTTGGCAGTCAGAACGTGACCATAAATGCACCTGATTACCATTAATTGCTGCTAATTTAGCCAAGGCTGTACCCCAAGCACCCCCACCAAGAATAACGACAGATTTTAAATTTTGGATTTTGGAATTGGTCATTAGGGTAAAATAACAACTGACAACTGACTATCTGGGGTAACGTTTCATTAATTCTCTGACTTGCTCTGCATGATAGGAGCTTCTTGTCAATGGTGAAGAAACAACTTGTAAAAATCCTAGTTCTTCGCCAAAAGTTTGCCATGCTGCAAATTGTTCTGGTGTTACGAAGTTAGATACTTGTAAGTGTTTTTGACTGGGTTGGAGATATTGCCCAATTGTCAAAATATCACAATCTACTTTTCGTAGGTCTTCCATAACTTGGCGAATTTCCGCATCTGTTTCACCTAAGCCGACCATGATACCAGATTTAGTGTAAGTGCTGGGAGAAATTTGGCGAGAACGTTGTAATAATTCCATTGTCCGCTCATAATCTCCCTGGGGACGCACACGGCGATACAAGCGAGGAATGGTTTCTGTATTGTGGTTAATTACTTCTGGTTTCCCTTGCAGAATTATTTCTAAAGCTTGCCAATTACCGCATAAATCGGGAATTAATACTTCAATAGTAGTATGAGGCGAAACTTCATGAATAGCATTAATACAGTGAACAAACTGAGATGCACCACCATCTGGTAAATCATCTCGGTTGACGGAAGTAATCACGACGTGATTAAGCTGCATCCGTTCCACTGCTTTCGCTAGTCTTGTGGGTTCGGTGGGATCTAATGCTTGGGGTTTCTTTTCAAAGTCAATATCACAATAAGGACAAGCCCTGGTGCAAGCTGGACCCATAATCAGAAATGTGGCAGTACCCGCGTTAAAGCATTCCCCAATATTGGGACAGGAAGCTTCTTCGCAAACAGTATTCAGGGCTAAATCCCGTAAAATCTCCTTAACGTTACCAACACGCTCCCATTGAGGTGCTTTCACTCTCAACCAGTCTGGTTTTACAGTCACAGTCTACTTTTACCATTTTAGTTATACAAATCTTATGGTAGCAAGCAAAGACCTTTGTAGAAGAGAAAAAGTTTGTTATTTTGTACTGATTGTGGTACTGTAGAGTTAGATTGCCATTTTTTTGGAAAATTGCTCTACTTGGGATCTCCCCAAAACCGTATTTTCCGCTTTTGTGGCGGGATGTGGCGCAGCTTGGTAGCGCACTTCGTTCGGGACGAAGGGGCCGCTGGTTCGAATCCAGTCATCCCGATTGTTGTACTGTCACTTGCCAGATTATTTGACCGCGTTGACAAATTGGTGTCCGTCTTGCCAAATTGGTGTCCGTCTTGCCAAATTACCTAATCATCATCGTGTATTGGCATTGGAAGCTATTACAATAATAGCTTTTATTTATTGGTATTGCTTCAGTTACGGAAAATCCCGAACGAAGTGCGCCTTTCAACCCACCTAAAATGTTTTATATGCCTGCATAAAGGTCTTTCAACCCGCCTCACTCCGAGATGGGTGTTGAAACTAGTCGAAAGAGCTAGTTTCCCTGAGCCAGCCCTTGCCTTTCAACCCGCCCCACTCCAGGAGGGGTGTTGAAACCCACAAGCGTCAACGTAGTTTTGACACCCTTTGGCCTTTCAACCCGCCCCACTCCAGGAGGGGTGTTGAAACAAACTCCTCCCGACCAAACCCCTACCTAGTGACACTTCCAAAAGCAATTTTGGCAGATGTC
>NZ_VILC01000098.1:0-16990 GCF_009712065.1 Aphanizomenon sp. UHCC 0183
CTATTTTTTCAACTAAAAAACCCTTCTCTATTCTTTTAGAGGGGGGTTTTGTTTTAGTTACTAAAAGGGATGGGTATTTCACGTAATCCCTGGTGTTTCCAGTCGTTACATTCGGTTCTGAGTTTTTCGTTCAGTTCAAACCTTTGCTCAAATGTGAGCGCGGTTTTCCCGTCAATTCCCGCTGTCTGGTTTTGATATTGTGTCCTGCTCTAAATTAGGTTGCTTTTTGAGGCTCTGCGGGTAAAGGATTCACAGAATTAACACACTAGGCTATGCCTCGGATTGATTGAGAACGATTTCGGTTTTTCCCGCCTTATATCCCACCTTCCGCACCCCCTGGTGTCACAATCGGTAATTTCGGATTTTTGAATACCTTAAAGGATAATTTTTATACAAAAATCTGGAAATTTCAGATAGCGATAGCGAAGCGCTGCTGCAAGCAGTTCGCCAGTCACAAATCTCCAAACGACCATTTTTCGTTGTGTGACAGTTTAGGGTGCGGAATGTGGGTTATATCCCGCCACTGATTTGGAGTACCAAATTCAGTGGGGGACTTACGGCGTAATAGTTAAGAGACTTCCAAGAAATAAATTATCCCAAGAAACGAACCACAGAGGCACAGAGTACACAGAGAGAGAATTTTTGCATCAGTTTTGGGACATTTTTCTATTTGGAAGTCTCTAAAGATGAATTTACAAAAACCAACCATAAGAATGTAAACCCTTACCTAAAAGATTCACACCGAGATAACAAATCCAAACTACAACAAACCCAGCAGCGGCTAAAATTGCCGGTTTTCGACCTTGCCAACCGCGAGTTATTCTAGAATGCAGATAAGCCGCGAAAACTAACCAGGTAATTAACGCCCAAGTTTCCTTCGGGTCCCAACTCCAGTAAGAACCCCAGGCTTCATTAGCCCAAACCCCACCAGCAATAATCCCAATTGTGAGGAGAGGAAAGCCTAAACCAATAATGCGATAGCTGATATTATCAAGGGTTTCAGCTAGATTAAGACGTTGAGGTGAAAGGATTTCAGCAGTTTGAATGGGGGTACTTGTGATTAAATCTAAAACCGCAGTCCCATTTCCGTTGTTGTTACTTTCTGCAAGGGAAAAACTATTAGTTTCCGCAGCGGGTGTAGATGTAACTAACTCACCAGCTTTTAGTAATTTATAACCATTACTTCGATAACCGCCATTACCAACGGAACTACCTTGTAATTGGATATTTTGACCGCGAGTAACAATTAAAAAAGCGATCGCTAACAATGCACCTACCATCAAAGCTGAATAACTCAACATCATTACACTAACGTGCATCATCAGCCAATTAGATTTTAAAGCTGGGACTAAAGGCTCTGACACCTGCATATTTGATGGTAAAGTCAGAGTCGCAAAAGCAGCAATTCCCATGGCTACAGGTGCAGTTACAACCCCCACTAAACGGCTACGACTGCTATTTTCGGCAATTAAATGGACAGCGGTAATTCCCCAAGTCAGGAAAAATAAAGATTCGTAGAGATTACTCAGGGGAAAATAACCCGCTTCGATCCATCTTGCTGCTAATAGAGTCGCCATACACAAATTAGCGATCGCCATTCCAGCCGTCCCCAAAGCCGCTGTCACCGATAAACTCGGAAAGGCTGCCCCCACCCAATACACCAACATCGTACAGAATAAGACAGCAAATGAGGCATTATCTAGCCAGTTCTGGAGTACAACCAGATCCATAAACACTTCTCTCCAGTGGATGCTTGAAAATATAAATTCCGATTTCCTTGATCCTAACTGGTTTTGGGTATTAGTAATTGGCAAGATTAACCTTCATAGTTCATAGCGCCCAGATATTTAGTTAAAAACCCAGGTACGTAGGAGTAAAGCAGTCAACTTAACGTAAAACCCATAGCCCGCCTGGGAATGAATTCCCAGTCTAATAGCAAAAGTTGTCTGTTGATGACTAAAAATCCCCAGTTTACTTTAGTAAACTTTGGCTATTAGCCCTGAAATTCATTATCTCGTTCCCAGTCTCTGACTGGGAATGAATTCTAGAAGGCTCTGCCTTCAATGATATTAGAGGCAGAGCCTCATCAACTGCATTCCTAGTCAGAGACTAGGAACGAGATGCGGTAGTCTTGAGAATATAGTTTTATTTTATAACCGATTTACCATAAATTAGAATATCTTTGACAGTCTCCGGTCTAAAAACGCGGAGATTCTATAGAGAGTTTTAGCTTAAACAGTAGAAGCCTCTCACTTACCCGATAGGGAGATGAATACGCTCAAATTTTCAAATTAACGTCAATGCAGGATAAAGCAAAGCAACTAGCTTTCATCCCTTGTCTTAAGCCCAGATGCGTTCGACTTAGGAGAACGCATCTTCAAGGGTTTTCGGCATCTACTTTATAATACCCGGCTGCTTTTTTAGTGACAGACACAGTTTTACAGCAAATTGTCATCAAACCCGGAACAAGAACCCCACCCCCAACCCCCTCCCCGCAAGCGATGAGGGGGCTAAGATGTACCTTATATGATTGGAAATCGCTGTAATATCAAGAGGTTGTTTGAAAGGTGGTATCCCGTAATTTTCACCACATTTTTACCTTCCTTTCCCCTTTAGAAGGCTTTAGAAGGGGGGAAACAAGAAAAATCTGGTTCCCTCCCCTTCACAAGAGGAGAGTTAGGGAGGGCTAACCTAACTTAATTCTAGAAAGTGAAGGTAGTCCGTAAAGTACCAACATATTCAGCGCTGTTCTTATCGTTATGCTCAGGATTCAAGATTACCAACACACCAGGAGTGACGAGAATGTTGTCAGAAAGCTTCACCTTGTACAGACCTTCGATGTGATAAGAAGTGTTTGCATCTCTGGTAATATTTGTAGTACCAACCTTACCACCAGTCAATTTAGGTGATTGACCGAAGATGAAACCCAAGGTATTACCTTCTTTGCCGAAGTCCTTGATACCCAAAGTACCAGCCCAGTACCAGATTTCTCCACTGTTACTAACACCTGTTAAAGTGCTGGCAGCGGTATAACCACCCCAACCGCCGATTGTGATGTTCTTAGCAGGTTGAAGGGTAGCTTGCACACCGTAGTTGCTTGATTCAATCTTAGTAGCACCAAGACCAAGATTATTAGCTCTCGCACTACCTGTTCCTAAGAATAGGCTAGGAGTACCAGATTGATAAGAATGGGCGTAAGTTAGACCAATATTGATGGCTTTGTTAGGTTTGAAAGCCAACTGACCAAACATGGTGTTATTACCATCGAATAGTCCAGTTCCAGGTGCAGGGTTAGCTGCATTATCTCTACCTGTTGCAAAATAAGCCGCGCTTAATGCAATCTTATCGTTAGGAGTAACGTTAACAGTGATACCTGCACCGTCATTAGCTTGACGATAAATGGGGCTAAAACGTCCGTAACGAGATAAAGAACCTGAACCACTGCTTCTAAAGTCGGGGTTGAAAACATTGACGTTCTCATTCAACTCAGCACCAGTAGCATCAATCTTGACACGAATTTTGTCGCTCAAGTTGAAAGCGTAGTTGAGTTTGTCAATTGCTACACTGTTATTAGTACCACCGTCATAACCCAAACGGGTCATATTAGTACCAGTACCAAATGTTGCAGGTGTAGTGGCGGTAGCGGCAGCATTTGTGTTGTTAGCTAAAATATTACCCGCATTTAACCGAGTCTGTAATTGGTCTGTTCCTGTGAAACTGCTGTTCAAGGTCAACCGCACCCGGTCAGAGAAAGTAGCTTTGGAATCTACGTCTCGTGTTGATGCTGTTGGTGTACCAGTTGTTGTACCAGGAGCAGAAGATGGAAGTGCCACTTTATCCCCAAAAGCTTGGGATACGCTAAAAATTGCTTCACCAGATAGTTTGGTGGTGGTGGAAAACTGATTGGCTTCCAGTTCGCCAGTCCGAGCTTCTAAAGCATCTACTTGACCGCGAATAGTTGCTAATTCGGTGGAATATTCTTCTTGCAAGCGCTGTAAGGTAGCTAAATCTTGCTTGCTTACCATGTCAGCAGTTGCAGTAGCAATGAGTTCATTAACGCGGTCTAAGCAGGAATTTAAACCAGCCGCAAATTCATAACGACTCAAGGCGCGATTACCACGGAAAGTACCGTTAGGATAACCACTAACTCCACAGCTATAACGTTCAAATAAAGATTGTAAAGCTTGAAACGCCCAATCAGTAGGTTGTACGTCGGAAAACTGAGAAACGGATGTTACTTGACCCAAACTGTTGGACTCTTGGGATAACTGAGCAACACTTGTTACTTGTTCGTTAACTTGACCAGCAAAGGCACTGTTACCAGTTAGTAGGCTCAAAGCGATAGCAGGGCTAACTTTGAGGATATTCCAAAAAGCTTTTTTCATAAATTTTAGTCTCTCACACACCTAAATGAATCCAGTTTATGGTAAAGTCCCAAGGGAACTTATACATAAATGTTCTATGGTGATTCTACATCATTAATGACAATTAAAACAACTAAATATCAAAATTTTTATACAAAGTTATAATTTATTTATGATCTGGTAAATTTGAGATTATACTCTGTTTATGGTACGTATTGATAAAGATCAATATCAAATTTACGATCGCTGACCTGTGACAATATATGTAACTCGTTGGGCAATATTAGTTGCGTGATCTGCCATGCGTTCTAAACAACGAATTGCTAAGGTTAACAGCAAAATTGGTTCAATAACTCCGGGAAAATTTTCTAGTTGGGCAAAGGTTTGATAAAGATGCTCATAAGCATTATCTACAGCATCATCTAGCTGCTTCATTCTTTGTCCGCTGGTTTCATCCAAATCTGCTAGGGCGACCAAACAAGTTGCTAACATCGCTTGGGCGTGCTGAGACATAATGGCAATTTCTGGCAAGGAACTATGTTGAGGATAAGGAAAGAGTTTAATGGCAATTTTTGCTAGATCTTTGGCATAATCCCCAATCCTTTCTAGGTCACGAACTAACTGCATAAAAGCACTCAAACATCGTAAATCTTTTTCTGTAGGTGCTTGACGAATGATAATAGTTGTGCAGTCAGATTCTATTTGCCGATAAAAGCGATCAATTTTTTTATCTAGTTTGGGTATTTGTTCCGCTGCTATTAAGTCACCAGCAAATAAGGCTTGATGACTAAGACGAAATGATTGTTCTACTAAAGCACCCATGCGTAATAAATCCCGTTCTAAACGCCTAATGGAGCGTTCTATCTGCGGTATTTCATGATTTTGTGGATCAAATACGGTTTTCACGCTGGTTATATAAAAAGTGTATATATTTTATTAACTATAGTCTTGGCTAGGTGTATTTGTCATGATCTGAGAGAATTGAAGTTGAAGCCATGCCCCACCTGTTTCTGGATGGTTCATGGCTTTAATTGCACCATTATGGGCAATAATTATTTGCTGGACAATTGCTAAACCTAATCCAGTACCAGCAATTCCCGTTGTTGAATTGACTTCAACTGGTGAACGATATCGAGCTTTGTCTCCGCGATAAAAGCGTTCAAATACATGAGGTAAATCGGCAACAGCAAAGCCAATACCAGAGTCAATAATGTTGATTTCTAACATTTGACTGTTATCAGTAGAAATTATGTTAGTTTCAATGTCAATAGTGGTTTGGGCAGGACTATATTTAATGCTATTATCTAGCAAGTTGACAAATACTCGATAAAGTTGGGATTTATCTGCTTGAATGTAGATGTTTTCCAATCCAGTATAGTTAATACTCAAAGACTGACGTTGGGCGATGGGTTCTAGAGTTTCCCATGCTGAGATAATGAGCGATCGCACTTCCACCATTTCTAAATTTAACTGCATGGTAGGATTATTTTCCATTTGCGTCAGTTCCAACCAACTTTGCACCAAATTAATCAGTCGGTCAACTTCTTGCATTAACCTATTAACCCAACGGTCTAAAGGTGTTTCTAGACGGGTTTGCAGAGTTTCCACTACCAGACGAATTGCCGTGAGGGGTGTTCTCAGTTCATGGGCTAAATCAGAAAAAGAGCGATCGCGTTCTTGCTTCATATCTAGCACAGATTGGCAATTTTCCAAAAATACCCCCACTTGTCCCGTTAGCAGAGGCAAACTAGAAGCCCGCAAAAACATAGATTTTACCGCTGTCATCTCCCTAGCATTTTCACAAGCAGGATGAAAAACCCATTCCTGCACCTGTGGCTTTTGCCAATCACGAGTTTGTTCAATTAACTGATCTAATTCATAAGACCGCACCAATTCTAACAATAAACGCACCTGTCCTGGCTGCCACCTTTGAAGATATAAAATTTCTCGCGCTTGCTGATTGCACCATAGCAGTTGATTTTCCTCATCTACCTGCAAATATCCCACAGGTGCAAAATTTAGCAATTCCTGATACATAGACAATGATTGCTGCAAATCCTGCCGTTGTTTATTCACCATAGACATATCCTGCCGTAAGCGAGGTCTTAGCAGCAACTTAATGTTATTGGTTTCATGGGAACGAGAATTTAACGGTTGCAACAATCGCTCTAAATACCAGTTCAGGTGAACCTGTTGCCAAACCCAAAAACCAAGGCCGACAACTAAACCCAGAAAAAATCCCAGAAAGAACATGGAAGTCGTTAGTTGGTGTATGATTCAAAACTAACAACTATCTTCACAAATCACCCAAATCTGTAACCAAAACCCCTCACAGTCACAATATGTTCTGGATGACTAGGATCTTCCTCCAGCTTTTCCCGTAACCAGCGAATATGAACATCCACAGTTTTGCTATCCCCCACAAAATCTGGACCCCATATCTGATCCAACAACTGCTCCCGTGACCATACTCGTCGAGTATAACTCATAAATAATTCTAACAGCCGGAACTCCTTCGGAGACAAATTCGCCTCTTCTCCACGTACCGTTACCCGGCACTCTTGAGCATTTAAAGTTATATCTTTGTGCTTGAGAACCGGAACTTGTGGCAATGTACTTAAACGTTGACGACGAAGTAACGCCCGACACCGCGCCACCAATTCTCGCATACTAAACGGTTTTGTCAAATAGTCATCAGCACCCACCTCCAAGCCCAGCACTCGGTCAGTTTCACTACCTTTAGCACTCAACATCAAAATTGGCACTGAGTTGCCCTGGTGACGCAAAAAACGGCAAATATCTAGACCATTAATTTGCGGCAACATCAAATCTAACAGCACCAAATCTAAAGGCAGTTTTTCAGAATTATCTTCACAATTTTTCAGATATTCTATCGCTGTTCTGCCGTCACTAGCAACAATTACATCATAACCTTCCCCTTCCAAGGCTACAACTAACATTTCCCGAATTAGTTCTTCGTCTTCGACTACGAGAATACGGCTTGTTTGGCCAATATCTGCCCTGGCGGAATATTTAGCTAATTCACTGGTATACATTAATTTTTTCAGTGTATAACAAAGCCTAGTATATTATAAATCATAGCAATCATATATTTATTTTTATTTTTATTTTTATTTTTATAAGGAAGAACGCCGAAAACCCTTGAAAATGTGGGTGACTCAGGAAGCCACATTTGGGCTTTAGACAAGGGATTACCGCAAGGCGGAAGTCAAAAGTCAAAAGTCAAAAGTCAAAATGAAGACAGTATAGGCTTTTGGAGGATTTAGAATGGTTGGTTTATTTACGCCGTTTTGTACTAGAGGCAGGATAAATCCTGCATTGATTTTAATCCATATTCGTGATACAACTATATTGTCACTAAAGACATAAAAAGCTACCGAGGGACTCTCGGAAAGTTACGCTTGTCAGATATGATTTCGCCCGCCAGGGCCAACGAAATCAGGGCAAGAACCCAAATATTTAAGGCAGTGCCTGAAACTGGGATAACTGAGGGATATAGACTGAAACTCTCTATAGAATCTCCGCGTCTTTAGACCGGAGAGTGTCAATTTCTAGGACTTACGCACGCTCACTAACTTAGGAACGCAAATTTAATAACCTGCAATTCTGATGTAACCTGGAATGGTGCGTTACGCTGTCGCTAACACACCCTACTTTTGCACCTTATTTAATTCACATTCCTTACCATCATATGAATGAAGGAAATTGCGTCGTTTTCGGTTGAGCGACTCTTAACCCAACAGAATTATTGATTTGCGGCGTTGCTGAATTGAGGTATGAAATTCCCAAATTGAACCTTTAAAACTCTTACCTTTGCGTCTTTGCGCCTTTACGTGAGACTAAAATTCATACCCTTAATCAGCAACGCCTGATTTGCTTGGGTTTCCTTGCGTCAATCCAACCTACGATGTAAAAATCGGCGTTGCTGAATTGGCGTATGATTTTTGGAGGTAGAGACGTTCCATGGAACGTCTCTACAAGAGTCTTGAACGTATGCAAAATTATTTTCATCCCTAAAATCAGCAACGCCTAAAAATCAACTATGAATGCTACCATCAGGCATAATTGCCCCAGTTAAGAAAGTTTCACTCATATCTGTATCATCTAAATTAGCGCCTGTTAAATTCACTTCGCACAAATTAGCCTCGCTTAAATCTGCACCACTCAAATCTGCACCTTGTAAGTCTGCTTTCCACATTCTCACACCTCCCATTTTTGCGCCACTGAGGTTTGCACCCTGCAAATTTGCGGCGGAAATTGATGCCATGTGTAAATTAGCATCACATAAATTAGCACCACTCAATAATGCACCGCTAAGGTCTGATTCATTTAAATGAGCAGTTTTTAATGTAGCTTGAGTCAAATCAGCACCACAGAGAATAATTTCGGATAAATGCGCTCTTGCTAATGTTGCTCCTTTGAGATTTGCCTTACTCAAATTAGCACCACTTAAAGAAGCTTCTGTTAGATTTGCTCCTCTCAAATCCGCTCCACCGAAGTCTACACCACCCAAATTGACTCCTTGTAGATTTGCTCCTGGTAAAGCAATACAGTTAAAGCTTCTTTCTCCTGTGGCATATCTATCTAAAAGTTCTTGAACATTCATAGTTTTTTAGAACTTGGTAAGTCCAATTATAAGAAAATAGGCTAAAAACCTCAGCAATTAATAAAACGGAAGTTTAGCAAATGCTACAGCAAATTGTCATCAAACCTGGAACAAGAACCCCACCCCCAACCCCCTCCCCGCAAGCGATGAGGGGGCTAAGATGTACCTCATAAGATTGGAAATCGCTGTAAGTAGTGAGACAGAATTAATTACACAATGTCATTGCGTAAGCGTTGCGTGGCGTTAGCCACATGGAACGAAGTGAAATGAAGCAATCGCAAGGGTTGTGATTGCTTCCCTTCCCTCGCAATTACTGTAAATATTTTTGTCCAATTACTTACAATGAAATCACCAGTCTCATAGCCATCCAGTATTTATGAATAGTCATAATTTAAAACTAGGAAAATATCTAACCTTAGAAGAATTTTGTACTTGCACACAAACCTATCATAAATACGCCCAAAATATCAACCCCTATCCACAAAATCTACCAGAAGTAATTCCCGCATTACAGGATTTAAATAAATTTATCATTGACCCAGTGATAGATTATTTTGGTAGAGAAAAATTTCGACTTACCTACGGTTTTTGTTCTCCAGACTTAAAAAAGTATCTAGAGAAAAAAGACCCAATTACAGGGCAAAAAAATGGGCGTGTAGCTCCGCATCTTGACCAACATATTAGCCATGAAATCAACAAAAACGGTAAATACTACTGTGAGAGATTAGGTGCTGCTTGCGATTTTCTAATTACAGACTTACCCAGCACAGAATTAGTAGAATGGATATTACAAACAAAACTACCCTTTGATTCCCTCTATTTTTATAGTCACAACCAACCAATTCATATTAGTTATGGACAACAACATAAACGAGATATGTGGACATTTAATAACTCAGGAATCCCCACAAAAAAAGGAATTACAGATTGGGTCAAACTAGCAAAACAAACATAAATAACCCTCTATTCCTCCTCTCTGCGCCTCTGCGTCTCTGCGTGAGCAACATTCTTCCTTCTTTGTCGAGTTCTCAAAGCTGCTTTAAGTGCTTTCAACTTATAAGCATCTGCATCTTTAGCCCAAGCTAACCTATAACCATTAATAACAGTACAATTTTCCTTTAGACATTTTTCCCAACCAGAAACATGACTAATACTGTGCCAATTATCTAAAAGACCTCTATCTTCTTCTTGACAAGTTAGTTTAACTAATTTCTCATATTGGGGATAATCGGGAGTAACTAAAGCTTCTATTTGGTGTAAGATTGGTGGGTCATCTTCTTGATCATAATCTTGATAAGTAACGTGCAAATCTCGCAAATCAATTGTCATGACTTTTGATAAAATGGGATGAGGGTTAATATCAAAATCAGGATAAAATAAATAAGATATCTTAGGCGTTTTTAGATGAAATTTAATCACATTGGCTGCTTCTAACCGTCCAATAGTGCGACTAGCGCAACCTTCATAAAGACGTAATAAGGGGTCAACTGCTTGTAATGCAGAAATGTGAACCCAAAGGGAATTAGGTAATTTTTTCCCGACTTTGCTTTCTTGACAACGTTTAATAATTAGTTCCGTATTTCCCAAACTGCGTAACATTTGGTCAGCATCTAAACAGGCTTGCTTATAACTACTATATAAACCCAGGATGTCCTCTTGTACTGCTGGTGCTAATTGTCCTAATCTGGGACGACGGCTAAAATTACACAGTGCTAAATAAACCATTAAATCTTGACGGCGTTTGTCAGCGATCGCTTGCCATTCTTCCGAGTCAGTTGCCTGTATAATGATATTAAATGCCCGGCGTAAACTCCCAAATTCCTGAACAATTGCCGATTCTTGAGGTAATTCTCCCTTAATAGGCATTCTTCCCCGTTCCGTCAGAAAAGTCATCAGCGGTGTTAATAATTCCTGATGTTCCTCAAACCTTTTTACACAAAGACGGATTCTGGGAGTAGTCGCGCGGGAACGGAAGCGAGAAGCACGGAATAACTCAGCTTCAGCTTCATCTCGAAACACAAAATAAACCCCCAAAGCCACAGGAATTGCGTCAACGCCTAATACTTGGTCAATGTAAATTTTTAATTCTTCTTGTTCATAATATTTCTGAAATGTGTTACGATTAGTGATGATGCCGTCCCCATAAGCAATTACACCCCGCTTAATATCAGATATCAACACTTGGGCGGCTACCAGTAGGACTTTTTGAGTCAGTTCCCAAGCTTGGATTAGGGCTTCCCGGCGCTCGCTTTGGTGTTCAATGACATTAATCACAAAACCAATATTCACAATGTCCGCAGCTACTCTAGGCGTATGTGTAGAGTAATAGGGGTCCCAGCCACAACTTGTATAACCCTGTTCAGCAATACGGGTAACATCGCCACCATGTCCACAACCATAATCAAAAAAGGTGGTTTCTGGACTAAATAAGCTCAATTCCAAAGCTAACCGCACAGGACGAGATAAATCAGAGCGAATAATAGCGGCTTTGTGACGGTCTATTTTGGGAACTATATTTGTAGGTATAGAACCACTTTCTCTTTTAATTAAGCAATGTCCTTGCACTTCCACCCCAAAAACTTTTAACCGTTGTTCCCAACCCAACTTAGTGCCAATTCCTTTAGGATGATTAAGTAAACCTAAAGCAACTTGAGCGCGAGTTAAAGCGGCAAACTCTTCATAGAGGGGATATTCTGGAGTCACAAAAGTTTCTTTGCGGTGCAGAATCGGGGGGTTTTCCGAATCGCTGTAATCCCGATAACCAACTTCTAGAGTTTCTAAGTCAACCTGAATACTAGCTTGTAAAGCCGGATGAGGATCAGTATCAAAATCAGGATAGAATAGATAGGAAATTTTGGGTTTGTTTGTACTAAACTTGACCAGAGTTGCCAACTGGACTTTAGGTAAGACACTACGGGCGCGGCTTTCATATTCCTGAAGCCAAGGGTCAAGAGTATGTAAAGCTAAAATATGAATGTAAAAGGCATCAGGTAACATTTTGCCAACAGGATTGTTTTGGCAATATTGATTTATGCTATTTAGATCAATAGAGTGAAACGTTGAGAGGTTTTCCTCAACCGCATTCCTTATGTTATCAGGTTGAACCATTACTTTGTCATCTTGTAAAAATATAGATAACCTGGTTACATTCACTTTAGTACAAAAAATCTGAAATTGGAAGTTAATAAACTTTAAACCTGAAGTAAACCCCATTCAAACCCTTGTTTATCAATGTATTGGAGAGTTCTAGAGTGCTTTGTTACCATTTTGATCAAAATTAGTAAAAAGAGTAAAACACCACAAAAAATAACTTTCACTCATCACAAATTGTAGTCCTAGTTAAGTTAAATTAAGTTAATTTATATAACTTGACATTTCTTAATTTTCAGCAAAATATTTGGTCATTTATTAAATTTTTAATAATAGTTATATCTAGTTGTACATTTATGCAGTCAGTTAATATCATAATTGTGTAATCTAAAAAGAACTAATGATTAAATAGAGGTCTAATGACTCCAACTATCATGCGTCAATTTTGGTCTATCGTTGAAGCCACCCATACAGTAACACTCTTACAGCTTGATGATGCTAGTTTGGTGCAGTGGTTGGTTAAACAAATAACTAATCAAGCTTTTTTAGATCCTCATGAAATTGATTTCTTGTGTGATTACATCCAATCTCGGCTGAGTCTGATTCGTGATTTAGCTTATGAACGCCAACAGTCATAGTCAAGTGGCTGTGCTGTTTATTTAAGTTTCGATGGTAAATAACCTTCTACTAAGCAATCATTACCGACAATCCGCCAACTTACCCGCTCCAACGGTAACGCCTCAGTCATACTAGTTAAACCCAAGTCTCCCACAGGTGTAGGAGCATGATCTCCACCAATAATTTTGGGGGCGATAAATGCCATGATTTTTTGGACAGCGCCTTGAGCGATCGCACTAGCTGCTAAAATACCACCACATTCCCATAGCACGCTACAAAAACCGCGCTCATATAAATAACCCATGACTATTTCTGGAGTGAGAGAGCTAAATTCCACCACCTCCACGCCTTTTGACCGCAGCATTTTTTGAAAAGCTTGTGAACTGCCAACTTCCGTTACAACCAAAGTTGGAGCTTCCTGAGTATCCCATAGGCAAGCCTGTTCTGGTAAATTCAGACTACGACTCATCACAACTCGTAGAGGATTATGAGCCGCAACTTGATGGCTAGTCAAGTAAGGATTATCTTTTCTCACTGTATTCCCACCAACAATCACCGCATCACAAGCCCCTCGTAATTGATACACCTCAGTGCGAGCATCTTGATTTGTTACCCAAGCACTATGACCAGCAGTAGTGGCAATCTTACCATCTAAAGTCATAGCATATTTCAAAATACCTAAAGGTCGTTGATAGAGAATGCGATGAATAAAACCTTCATTTAAACGCCGACAAGCCGCTTCCTCTACTCCAACTACAACTTCAATCCCCGCAGCCCTTAACCGCGCAATCCCGCTACCTGCTACTAAGGGATTAGGATCAACCATCCCTACCACCACCTTAGACACACCAGCATTGATTAATCCTTCTGAACAGGGAGGAGTCCGTCCATAGTGATTACAAGGCTCAAGACTCACATAAATAGTGCTTAAGTGCGCCCGTTCTCCCGCTGCTCTAAGGGCAAAAACCTCGGCGTGTGGTTCACCGGCACGAGGATGAAACCCTTCCCCCACAATCTCCCCATTTTGGACAACCACTGCCCCCACCAAGGGATTTGGTGAAGTGTGCCCCAACGCAATGCGAGCTAATTCTACGCACCGTAGCATCATCTGCGAATCAAAGTCATTACCTACTAATTCCGGGACTACAGGCTGTGCAAATTGATGGTTTTCAGGTAAGGATGTAGATGCTGGAGAGACTCCTGGAAAGTTATCCATTTGACTTAAGAATTACGAATTAATTTCATCTGCTGCCACCAGCGATTAAGAGGATAATAAACCACAGGCGCCCACAAACTACTAAGAATTGCCGAAGCTAAGGTCGCCCGCTGGTAATATGTCCAAATACTGGCGGCATGACGATTTCCTTCCCAAGATAACTGGAAAGCAAAAATAGTGCCTGCCACCACAGCCATCACAAATACAATTAAAGCAATAGAAATAAAGTCTTCTTGAATAAACCGCTGTTTTTGCATTAGGGCTGTTAACATTCCCACGATTCCCAAACCCAAAGCATGAGTGGGATTTGGCGATGTCATTGCATCTTGCAATAGTCCCAAAATGATTCCTGATAGCAGACCCGAAAATACTGAGCGATTAACACTCCAAGCTACTACCCAAATGAGTAGCCAGTTAGGACCAATGCCTAATAATTCCATCCCAGGAAGACGAGTTGGCAACATTATTAAGCATAACATTACAGTTAAAAATATTACCATCCAATCCATAAATTGATGCCACCAAGGATGCCAAACTGCTAATGGGGGAATCAAAAAATAGGATTTTCGTCTAGTTGAAGTTGATTTTTTATCTCTGTTACTTGTAAATCCAGGTATCTTCATCTTTTTATGATTAGTGATTGATTATTATATAGCAGGGAACAGGGAACAGAGTGGAAAGTCCGTTGGTGTATGGTTTTTTAGGTAAATTCTGTATCTTATTCAAGTGCATACCGCTATGTCATCGCTTAATTTTAATCTTTCTCAACCTAATCTGACTACAGATTAATTTCTCAAAAGCTGGAAAAATATACTTATATAATTAGTTACTTTTTTATATATCAGTAGCTTTTGCCGAATAATTAGCGACAATTTTGCCAAAAGATACAAACAAATGTCCAAATTTTTGCCAAGATAGAGATATTATTTTGTAAAAATTCACTTGGCAAAAATCAGTATGAGTGAAAAAACCATAGAAAGCCCAGGCAAAAGTTTTCTCGTTCTAATTTTGCCGATATCGTTTTTGATTGTTTTCCTGGTCAATACCTGGAAAGTTTTACTGGTAATCTTAGCGCTGTTAATGGTTTTCAACCTTTGGCAGCAATCTAGATGGGAAAAGTGGTGCAACCAAGTTAACCCACTCTTTTATGAATTGGTTGAGGAAAATCATGGCAAAATTACACCCACAGACTTGGCAATCAAGGGTAATTTTTCGGCAGAGGCGGCAAAACGCTATTTAGATGGCAAAGCTAAGGAATTTGGTGCTAGTGTACTAGATTCAGAAAATGAGGAGGATCAATCGTACTACTTTATTAATGCCAGTATTCTTGGTGATATTATTGATAGTAGTGAATTGGTAGAAAAACTTCCCGATCAACCAGTTACTAAAATTGCCCGTTCGTTTTTAGCTCCACCTCCACCTATTTCCCTAGAGGGAGAAGCGCAATCTGAATCCTTATCTGTTCCTACCCACGAGGAAGTGAGAAAACCTCTAGAAGAACAGTTGGTTTTTGGTTCGCTGATTCAATCTGAATTAGCTAAACGGCTAAATGTCTATTCCAGTACGGTTTACAAACGACGCAATGACCCAGATTTTGCTGAGTGGTGTCGTAGCCGTGATCCTGATGGTATTGCTTGGTCCTATTCTAGTAGGTCTAAGGAGTTTTTCCCAATTCAGGAATAGGCAACAGGAAAAAGAATTTTTTTTAGCTTTTAGCTTGGGGGGTGTTTGAAAAGTCATGGTTGCCCGGATCAAATGTTTTACCCCTCCCTAACTCTCCCCTTATAAAGGCTACGGTGTACACAGAAGTTATCGAATCACCATTATTCCAATTAATTCTGTCTCACTACTTAACAATGTGATGAAAATTATGGGATACCACTTTTAAAACATCCTCTAAAATCGCATTACCTATTACCCATCCCGATCGCTTGACTGATGGATGTTAAGCCGTTTTCTTCTAGTTTGGTTAATAAACCGGCGAGGATGCGGCGTACCATTATTGGTCCTTCATAAATCCAGCCTGTATAGGTTTGAATAAGACAAGCGCCGGCTGTGATTTTTTCCCAAGCATCCTCGGCGGTAAATATGCCCCCTACGCCAATGATGGGCATTTCTCCCTGGGTTTGTTGGTAAATAAAGCGAATTACTTCTGTGGAGCGATCGCTCACTGGTTTGCCGCTAATTCCTCCCGCTTCTTCTTGGGGGGATTTGCCAGTTTTTTCAATGATTTGGGTTTTGAGTCCTTCCCGGCTAATAGTGGTGTTAGTGGCGATTAAACCAGCGATTTGGTAAGTTTTAGCCAGAGCAATAATGTCAGATATTGCTTCCCATTCTAAATCGGGGGCTATCTTCACAAATATGGGTTTTTGTAAATTATTTTCTTGTTTTAACACATCTAGTATTTGACTGAGCATGGCAGCATCTTGGAGCGATCGCAATCCCGGAGTATTGGGAGAGGAAACATTAACTACAAAATAATCACCCAAATCCTTGAGTAACCGAAAACTCTCTAGATAATCCTGGGCTGCTAATTCCAAAGGTGTGATCTTGGATTTACCCAAATTTATACCTATAGGTATGGGTATTGGATAATTCAAGTTCTCTTTCCCCTCCTTCAGTCTTGCAGCCATAGCGACAGCACCAGCATTATTAAAACCCATCCGATTAAGTGCTGCTTGATCTAAAGGTAGACGAAACAACCGAGGGGGCGGATTTCCCGGTTGGGGGTGATAAGTAACAGTACCCAATTCAGCAAAACCAAAACCAAAATTATGCCAGATATTAGCGCCAACGCCGTTTTTGTCAAATCCAGCCGCCAAACCCAAAGGATTAGGAAATTTCATTCCTAGTATGGTTTGTTCTAATCGTGGATCATTTAGACATAGATATTGCTGAAGGAGGTTGTTTAACCAATTGGTATAAGGATAATAACTGGCTTTCGACAGCCAATTTAGACTACCGATGGTTTGTTTGTGCAACCACTCCGGTTCGGTTTTCACCAGAGTAAATAGGAAATGACCAACTAATGATTTATAAAGATCCAATTTATGTTACGAGTCAGTTAACGTAGAA
>NZ_VILC01000099.1:0-16216 GCF_009712065.1 Aphanizomenon sp. UHCC 0183
AACTAATTTTTCCGGTCATCCCCCTTTACAACGTTAAGCATCTTTAATTTCTGGAGATGTCTATTGAACTTGCAAAACTATTGTTCATACATAGTCAGTGTTTGATAATAACATAAATTGGTGATATATTATGGCAAAACAGCATGGGGATTATAACGAAACAGCATGAGACATAACCAAAGTTATCAAAGCTGAAGAAATTTCTGTTAAAGGGAGGATGAAATCTACATTCCCTGTCTTAATTGCTGAAGATGGCATTCCCGTAAATTCAGCACTTTTGTCATCCTGGACAATTACCGTCCCACCCATTTTTTTGATTGCTTCCACTCCCATTGCGCCATCACTACCAGTTCCTGTGAGGACAACAGCGATCGCTCTTTCTTTATAACTTGCTGCCACGGATTCAAACAACAAATCCGCCGAAGGACGGAGAAAATGCACCATTTCCGACTGAGACAAAGAAGCTGTACCATCACTATTCACCAACAAGTGGTTATTCGGAGGAGCAATATAAACAGTCCCCGGAGTGAGTTCATCTCCTGCTTTTGCCTGGACTACTTTCAGTGGAGTCCGACGACTGAGAATTTCTGCCATCAGGGATGGATGACGAGGATCTAAATGTTGAACCACAACAATTGCTGCTCGGAAATTTGCAGGTAAATTTGAAAGCACCTCAATTAATGCCGTTAATCCACCAGCAGAAGCCGCTAAAGCCACAATATCAAAGTTAGGAAGATTTGGCATATTTATCCTGAAAATTATCATCTTTCCCAACTCTAAGATATCTAAATTTTCAACTCATTCCCTGTACCTACAGACCTATGGATCAATCATAGCTAATTTGTAAACATATAAATGCTTAGATCCCCGACTTCTTAAAGAAGTCGGGGATCTTTTTGTTCACATTTCACTGACAAAGCTAATTTTCTGCTTCCAGATTTTTTTTAGCTTCCTGTAATTGCTTTTTATTTTCCTCACTAATTTCAGGATATTGCAAATTTAATTCCTGTAACTTTGTGCAAATAATATCTGCTACCACCAACCGTGTAAACCATTTCCGATCAGCAGGAACAATATACCAGGGAGCAAATTCTGTACTTGTATTGTTAAAAACTTGCTCATAAGCATCCATATAATCATCCCAAAAAGCCCTTTCTCGGATATCACTAGCAGAAAATTTCCAATGTTTTTCCGGTGAATCAATCCGTGCTAAAAACCGCTTTCTTTGCACCGATTTTGAGACATTTAGAAAAAACTTCAGCACAATTACCCCATTATTAACCAAGTATTTTTCAAAATTATTAATTTCCTCAAATCGCTGTTTCCATATCTGATTACCTTGAGGAAACTTGGGTAATTGTTGTTTTTTAAGAATTTCTGGATGTATCCGCACTATCAGTAATTCCTCGTAATATGAACGATTAAAAATGCCAATTCTACCCCTTTCCGGGAGAGACTTCATCGAACGCCACAAATAATCATGATCTAATTCTTCCTCACTAGGAGATTTAAAACTAAATACCTGACACCCTTGGGGATTCACCCCCGACATCACGTGCTTAATGGTACTATCTTTACCAGCAGCATCCATAGCTTGAAAAATAATTAACAAAGAATAACTATTTTGGGCATAGAGAACATCTTGATATTTAGCTAGTTGTAAAACACCTGTTTTTAATTTTTTAATCGCATCAGTTTTTGGGTGAAACTCGCATCTATAACCTGGATTATAGTCCTTGATCAAAGAAATCTGATCACCTGGTTTAACAATATAAGGATCATGATTCATCTCAAAAAATTAGCCTCCAATGGAATTATCCCTGGCGATTGGAAAGATGCCTCTGGCATCTTTCTAATCGCCCTCTTGCTAAGAAACAGAAGATTGCAACTTGTTCAACATTTCCAAAACTTCCATACTGTGAATACTAGGATTAACCTTCACAAAAGTTGCGCGTAATATCCCTTGAGGATCAATAATAAAACTATGGCGCATAGAGACAACACCTATCCAAGAACCATAAGCCTTACTAACTTCACCCTTAATATCAGCTAACAAAGGAAATTTTAACCCCTCCGAGTCACAAAATTCTGCATGAGAATCAACATTATCAGCACTGATACCAATAATCTCAGTATTTTTCTGAATATATTTAGGTAAATCTTGCTGAAACCGTCGGGCTTCAATAGTACAACCAGAAGTAAAATCTTTGGGGTAGAAATAAAGAACTACCCACTTACCCCGAAAATCAGCTAGAGAAACTTTACCATTGCCTGTATTAGTGGGTAAGGTAAACTCAGGTGCAGGTTGATTAATTGTGGGTAATTTACCACCTAAAGCTTGAGCAGGAGGGGTAAGATTAAACCAACTAATAACAGCCAAACAAGAAGCAAATAAAATGCTAATAAAAGTGCGACGGGAACCCATTTTCTCAACCAAAAGAATAACTTAAATAAGTTTACATTTTTGTTGTTCTCTTTCAATCTGATTGCGGTTCGGACAGGTTTTCGATACTTTCAATGTGTTGGCTATCTATGAGAAAAGCGCCTCTAGTAAAGCGGACACCCCAATAACCACCAGGGCGATGGTCAAGAACTATACCTTCCTCGCCAATATGAATTACTTCAGGGGGACGTAACATAGGCATTGGTTCAGCCGTTTTCAGGTATGGTGGCAATGATACCACACGGACTTTACTACCAATTGGGAATTCTGAAGACATTTTGCAATGGTTTGTAGTTTTGAATAAGTAGGCAGGCAAAATTAATTATATAAAAGATTTAGATTTAAGGTAGGTGTAGGGGTAGCGCCCCCGTGCCTACCCCGTGCCTACCCCGGTAAGTAATTGGACAAAAATATTTAAATTCGATAATCATGAAAATAAGATTTCTCAATTATTCTCTTGCGCTGGTGGTTTTATGTGGCGGATATACAATTACTCCAACTATAGCCGCTAACCAACAGGTAAAAGTGGCGAAATCTATCTGGAAGTTGTTTTCTCCTGCTGACGGTAGTTTTCGGATTTTAATGCCAGGGAATCCCAGGGAGACTAAACAAACAGTAAATACAAAATCGGGGAAAATTAAATTAAATCTGTTTAGTGTTGAACGCCAACAAGAGGAAGTTAATTATGCCGTTGGTTATGTTGATTATTCCTATGAATATATTGAATTATTAAATCGCAAAAAGCTGGTTAAAAAGGCTTTAGATAACGGACGCAATAATGTGGTTAAAAAAGCCAAAGGAACTTTAATTAGTGAACAAAAAATTAGATTAGGTTCTTATTTTGGCAGGGAAATTAGCTATAGTAAACCGGGAGGAAACATTGTCAAACTAAGAATATATTTAGTTAAAACCCGGTTATATCAAGTAAGTGCGGAAACTACCAAAAAAAGACAGAAGTTTTTAACTAAGAGTATAGAAGGGTTTTTAAATTCCTTTAATGTATCTTCAAGATAAATACGATGTTGAGCGCATAAGATTTTGGGCGCAGGTCTTGTTTGGGTGCAGGTCTTGTTTGGGTGCAGGCCTTATTTGGGCGCAGGCCTTATTTGGGCGCAGGCCCTGCGCCCCTACGAACTCATTTTAAATATTAATGCTGTTCATCTTATTCCCAGTCTCTGACTGGGAATGAATTCTAGAAGGCTCTGCCTTCAATAATATTAGAGGCAGAGCCTCATCAACTGCATTCCTAGTCAGAGACTAGGAACGAGATGTGGTAGGGATTTGAGCTTAAGTTGACACCAATGAAGCTCTTGCTTTACCCCTACGTTTAGAATCAAACAATCAAGCCGTTTTGAGTATAAGTAGGTGAACACAATAAAACCAAACTGTGTAAAGAAATGTAAAATCGCCTAAACCCTCTTCACTCTTGCCTCTTGCCTCTTGCCTTTTGCCTTGCCATAACGACAATTTTCAACGCCAACCTACTATAATAGGTAAAATGAGTTAGGATATAAACCAATTAGTTAGGGGATAAAACCACATCTGATTGTAAACTACTAATACCAATTTTACGTGAATCTCCACAGAATCATAAAATACATTGACTCATCCTTCCTTATCTGCATTTATTTGCGTTCATCTGAGTTTAATTATTCTTAAAATCTTAAATAGACATATACAAATTTTATGTTACGTGATTTCCAAAATCGAGCCGAATTAGTCGCATATCTCAAGGAACAGTTCCCCCAAGCCGCAGCACAAGATGATCACATTAGCGATATTCCCGGAGGAAGGAAAGCCGCACAACAAGCGCTACAAAAAATTGACCCCATAGCTTACGCAAAAACCCGCAACTTCCTAACTGGTGACATTACCAAATTGTCACCATACCTTCGTCATGGAGTCTTGAGTTTGCGGGAAGTTCGAGAATATATACTGAACCGAATTGAGAATCCAGAGGATGCTAATAAACTAATTAACGAATTAGGCTGGCGTGATTATTGGCAAAGATTATATGTCAAACTAGGAAACGAGATTTGGCAAAATCAAGAAGAATTCAAAACCGGTTATCAATCAACAGACTACGCAGCCCAACTACCTGAAGATATCACAACCGGAACGACAGGACTAGTTTGCATTGACAGCTTTAGTCAGGAACTACGAGAAACAGGCTATCTACACAACCATACAAGAATGTGGTTAGCAGCTTATATTATCCATTGGCGACATATTCAATGGCAAGCCGGCGCAAAATGGTTTCTTCAACATTTACTCGACGGTGATCCAGCAAGTAACAATATGTCATGGCAATGGGTAGCAAGTACATTTAGTCATAAACCCTATTTTTTCAACCGTGAGAATCTAGAACGTTACAGCAAAGGCGTTTACTGTCGTCAATGTCCCCATTTTGGTAAATGCGACTTTGAAGGCAGTTATGAACAAATAGAACAGCGACTTTTTCCTCAAGCTAAATTCAGCAAACAGCCTAATAGTCAAAGTTGGCAAAAAGGCAATCATCGAAGTTGACACTCCCCGCTCTAAAGAGACGGGGATTCTTAAGATTTTACAATCCTAATATCCTGCTCACACAGGTTCCCAGACTCAGTACGTTTGCACAAAAGTGCGTGCTGATACCGCCAGTTGCTCTACTTGGGGAAACCCCAAGACCGCACTGGCTCATCTTCTGGGCGTTTAGCTGTTAAACAGCAAGTTTCGCGGAGTCCCCACGTACTACGGTTTTTAAACTTAGGAAACCCTCTCCCTTCAAAAAAGTTTTTATAGGCAGTGTCAAGGCGTTTGACGTTTTGCTGTAGGACTGTAGAATCAATCTCAGCAAACCAAGGTCTAGCTTTTTTTAGATATGGTAATGCCGTTATTTGAATATCACCAGCACTGCGTCGAGGGTTTTTGAGTTTGCCATCCTTGTCAGTTTTAGCATCTTTCCACGGCTCTCCACTTGCTCCATTTTTACTGACAAAACAAGTTAATGAACAAGCTTCTGCTTTAGTCCTAATATCACAATAGTCACCTTGAATAAATTGCTGGTTGTATTGAGCTATTCTGTCAGCCAAACTCCAATTGTAAGTAGACCGGAGCATATCTAGCCAACCGTCCATTTTATCGGACTGACTAATATTAGGACGTAGCTTATATACATAATTTGTTAGCAAATATAAGTCCCTTCCATTGTTGTTTCCTTTATTTGATTAAACAATAGCTATATACAAATAGCAAGTAAATATTTTAAGGTTATGGCTAAGTTTTCTCCAGACGAGTACAGGCACGAAAGCAATGCGGTATCACTCCTGAATTACCACTTTGTCTTTATTCCTAAGCGGCGGAAAAAAGTGCTAGTAGGTGCTATTGCAGAGAGGTTACAGCAAATTATTTGCGAGTTGGTTATAGAAAATAGGTGGAAAATTATTGCTATGGAGATTATGCCAGATCATGTCCATCTGTTTTTAAATGTGAAGCCAACCGATGATCCATCTAGCATCATGAGGAAAATTAAAGGCAGGGCTTCTCATCATCTCAGGAAAGAATTTCCCGAACTTTTAAAAATACCTACCTTATGGACACCAAGCTATTTTGTGAGTACCGCTGGAAATATTTGCACAGAAACGGTTAAGAAATATATTGAACAGCAACGCGATTAATGTCAATGCAGGATAAAGGAAAGCAACTAGCCTTCATCCCTTGTCTAAAGTCTAAAGCACAGATGTAGCTTCCTAAGTCAGCTACATCTTCAAGGGTTTTCGGCATTTCTCTTATAAGGCCACCAATTTGTTAATAAATGTAAAGAATAAGTCCTATCTCAAAAATCAAATGATATCTTAAAAGCATAGGACACCAAGCAAATAAAAACCGACTAAAAGAAAGGGTTCTTTTTAGGAACTAGGGTCAGAAACGGTAAGTTCTACCGGGATTGTCTGTGGAGCGGGCGAACAAGATTGGAAGTCATTCTAAGACCGCGATGAAGCAGGAAATAAACGCTAAGATTATCGCTGTCCAGATGTGTCTAGACTTTGGTAATTTTGGGTAAGTTTTATAGAACGGTAAATGATTCAGTGTGTCCCCCTATCATAAGCCCGACAATTACAGCGTTATTGATGACGAAGTGGCAACTAGCCAAACTCTAGATGAGGTGGCGAGGCCAAATCCCAGAGCGGAAAGACGTGGAGATGCTGTATTTGCGTTTTAGAAAGTCCACCCTTAGTAACTTAAATTCACTTACTCACTTTAATCATTTGAAACCTGCAAATTCATTAGAACCCGGTCAACCTTGATCGGGTTTTTAGATGTTTATATCTTGTTTTAATGAGACAATTGCTGTGATATGAGCTAAATAGTCCTTTCCCAATTGATTTTTTACAGTATAATTTAAGGATTTTAAAGCGGCTCTAAGTAGTGAGGCAAAATTAATTACACAATGCCATTGCGTAAGCGTTGCGTGGCGTTAGCCATATGGAACGAAGTGAAATGAAGCAATCGCAAGGGTTGTGATTGCTTCCCTTCGCTCGCAATGACTGTATACTAAACACGGTTGAGACATGGACTTTTACAAAATTACGAAAAACCTAGATTTGTAGGGGTAAAGCAAGAGCTTCATTGGTGTCAACTTAACGTAAAACCCATAGCCCGCCTGGGAATGAATTCCCAGTCTAAGGGACTTCCAAATAAAAAAATACTCAACCACCTAACGCAAAAATCTCTCAAACCCTTATTCCTCTGTGTCCTCTGCGCCTCTGTGGTTCGTTAATCAGGATAATTTATTTCTTGGAAGTCCCTTTGGCAATAAAGAGTAATAACCCAAGTAGTTAATGGTAAATCTGCTGAACCTAAGACAATTATAATAAAAGCAAATTCTAATACTTTGCAAGAATTAAATTTAAAATTACCTGAGTGTGCTTTTTCAGGAAAAGATGTGTTATTATCAATATGTAAATAATACTGGAGGTTAATGAAAATGACTCAAGAATTAATAGACCTCAGAAACAGCATTTTACAAGGAAATTACGCAAATGCTTTAGCAATTGTAGATGAATTAGAAGGAATGAGTAAACAAGCAATATTGCGAAATATAGAATCTTATTTAAAGATTTTACTGATTCACTTGATTAAAAATCAAATAGAACAGCGATTAACAAATTCTTGGATGGCTTCTATTCGTAATTCAATTAGAGAAATTCAAAAAATTAATCTTAAAGAAAATAAAAAATCCTATTATCTGAATGAAAATGAATGGGGAAATTTAATTGAGGAAGAAGTAATTGAAGATGCGATTGCTGAAGCAAGTTTAGAAATAATGAATGGTAAATATACTCGTTCTCAATTATCAAAGATTCTAGATAGAAAAGAAATTATTACGACGGCTATTACATTTTTATGCTTAACTTATACTTATTCAGCAAAAGAATTACCAGCTATTATGGATGATTATCTGAGTCAGTTACCAAATGATGGTAATTGGTAATTGTTGTTGATTGCATTGAAGAGGATGTTTTACTCTCACCTAAGATGATGCTACTGATGCTGCATAGGATTACGATGTTAAGAATAATTGACCGCAGATAAACGCGGATGAATTAATGGATATAAAAAACAAGTGCTATGCCTAAACGTCTTCTAGTGGTTGAATCTCCCGGAAAAGTCAAAAAACTGAGTCAAATTCTCGGTGCAGATTGGATTGTTCGCGCTAGTTGTGGACATATCCGCGAACTCAGTAACGACGGTGATGATTCACTAGGATTTACAATGGATGGTAATACTGTTCGCTGCAATTATGTTCCCCGTGACCAACGCGCCAAGGAAACGATTCAACAATTAAAAGCCGCTGTTAGGCAAGTTGATGAAGTTGTTTTAGCTACAGACCCAGACAGAGAAGGAGAAACCATTGCTTGGCATCTTAAAGAAACTTTAGGATTAAGAGACCCTAAACGAGTAGTTTATACTGAGATTACACCATCAGCAGTGCGAAATGCGATCGCCCATCCCAGAAAACTTGACACCAATCTCATCGGTGCAGGATTATGTCGAGATTGTCTTGATAAGTTGGTAGGTTACAAAGGTAGTCCCCTGGTTTGGGCATTAAATAACGGAGCAAAAAGCGTAGGTAGAGTTCAAAGCGCCACATTACACCTAATTTGTCAGCGCGAAAGAGAGATTCTGGCTTTTGTTCCCCAAGATTACTGGAGTGTGTGGGTAGATTATCAAGAAGGATTTCGGGCTTTTTACAAAGGTACGGCCAATACTGAGAAAGAAACACCAGAACCAGAAACGGAAACTCACGATGATGCAGCTAGTAACAACCCAGAAAAACCTGAATCTCAGCGCGTTCTCTCGGAAGCAGAAGCCACAAGATTAGTTGAAGAAGCAAAGCGTCATCCTCATCAAATTATTCACTTAGAAGGGAAACTGGTTTACCGTCAACCCCCTCCACCATTTACCACCTCCACCCTCCAACAAGCTGCCGGTTCAAAGTTGAAATTTTCCCCTGACAAAACTATGCAGGTGGCGCAAAAGCTATATGAGGCAGGGTTGATTACATATATGCGAACAGATTCAGTCATGTTGAGTCCTGAATTTTGTGCGAGCGCTCGTCAATGGTTGGAACAAAATGACCCGCAAAATGTCCCCCAGCAAGTAGCCAAACAGCGTAGTAGTAAAACCGCTCAGGAAGCACACGAAGCCATTCGTCCCACAGATGTTTTTCGTCCTTCGGTGCAATTGCGGGCAGAATTACCTGAAGATGAGTTTAACCTATATGTGATGATTTGGAAAAGAGCGATCGCTTCTCAATGTCGTCCGGCTCAACTTCGTAAAACTCTAGTAATTACGAAATCAGGTAATATTCTATGGCAAGCTAGAGGGCAGGTAATTGAATTTTACGGTTATGCGAAATATTGGCTGAATCTTAGCAAAGATGCAGTTTTACCCTTATTGCAACAGGGACAAACACTGAATTTAGCCAAAGCGGGACATGACCAAAAACAAACCCAACCACCACCCAGATATAGTGAACCCAAACTGGTTCAATTGATGGAACGTAAAGGTATTGGTCGCCCTAGCACTTATGCTCCGACAATTGCCACTTTAAAGAAACGTAATTATGTGGAATTGAAAAAAGATAATCTTCAACCTACAGTTTTGGGTTTAGAAGTAGATGAATTTTTACAAAAGGCTTTACCAGATTTATTAGAAGCCGAATTTACTGCTAAAATGGAAGATGCCCTAGATGCGATTTCTGAAGGAAAAAACTCTTGGCAACATTATCTAACTACTTGGAATCAAAGTTATTTTGTTCCTGCACTTTCCAAAGCTAAAACTGTAGTTACTAATTCATCAACTACAGGTAAAAATAATAATTTTGTTGAAAGAAAATATGAAACTTCTAAAACTCGTTGTCCTGATTGTAAGGAGTGTTTAGCTAAAATTCCCAGCAGTAAAGTTAAAAAGAAATACTTTCTTAAATGTGTGAGTGGTTGTGAAAACATTGTGCTATTTTGGAGCGATTTTAACAAGAAGTGGGAAGCACCAAAAACTAAAACATCTACAAATGAAAATGCTCCCAAACCTTCTGCAAAAATTACTGCATATCCTTGTCCTGTATGCAAGAAACCTTTGGAGGAATACAGTTATATTAAAGATGGGCAAAATAAAACTATGTTGCGGTGTTCTGGTCAGGATTCATGGAAGGATACGAAACATAAGGATGTGGCTTATTTTCATACTGCAAAAGGATGGTGGAGTCCTAAATTTGGGAATTTAAATGTCTAAATCAGGATTCCCAGGATTTAAGGATGTACAGGATGTTATTTTTTATTGTTGATGAAAAATAGCGATTTTTGAATGATAGAGAATATACTGTTACTGTAATTATCATTTTTTGTTTTTAAATATTCACAGAAAATCTAGAAATCACCATCCTGTAAATCCTTTAATCCTGGATATCCTGATTCTGACAATATCCAATCAACATTTATTCTGTAAACACAATGCTATTGGTGTACTTCACTTACATAAAATATGCTATATAATTGAGACGAAATAGATTTTAATATCCTCTCATGACATTACAAGAATTGCAAAAACAAGTGCTAAAATTACCAATGAGCGATGAGCGATTCCTCCGGATCGCTTCGCTATCGCTGGCAATTGGTACAATCACTGCTAGAATCACTACAACAGGAAGTTCAACCAGTTTCAAAGAAGGGTAAGGGACTTCCAAGAAATAAATTATCCTGATTAACGAACCACAGAGGCGCAGAGGACACAGAGGAATAAGGGTTTGAGAGATTTTTGCGTTAGGTGGTTGAGTATTTTTTTATTTGGAAGTCCCTAACTGTTGAGGAATAGGTTGTAGATAATTCCAGAATTTTAAAACTTACTTGCTCATGCGAGCTTTATTTTAGTTAAATTTAATATCAACATTATATGATACGATCAGCCTAACTATTTTTTTAATTTAATACTTAGTGTCAAATATGCCTCATGCTTATAACAAAGCAGCATTTATTACTGGTGCAAACAGTAACAATTGTCTATTATCGTTATATTGTTCACTTGTAACTCTGGAACTTGCTATCAAAGATCATCTTGACCCACCCTGGCAAACAGGGCATAAAATAATAGACTGGCTGGGTAGTTTAGGTGAAACTTCACTTGCAACGCAGTTAGACGCACAACTTTCCGCCTTATACTGTACCCATAAAGATGGAACTGAAGTTAATGTCAAGGCTAACCAATATCCTGATCTTAGATATATCAGGCATGAAAGTGATTTTCCAGGAAAGTCCACTGATAATCAAATTCAAGCTGCGTTAGATATTATTAGAGATATTAAGATACAGTTAAACGCTAGGGGAGTATTGCTACAATGAATGCGGCTAAACTATTTGAAAAAGTAAAAAAGCTTGGAGAAATACAAACCATATTTAGGTTTCCTTATGTTCATATCATCTATTTATCTCCTAAGTTTCAAAATATTGATGATGATGACCGCGAAATATCTTTTGCTCAAGATCTCGAAATAAGTGTGGCAGAACTAAGAAATACACTTCATAATTCTTTACTTTCATTAAGGCTTCTGACATCAGAAGAATTTGCAATAGAATATCCTGAAAATCGTCCACGAGAAAGAGGACATCATTGGTTAAGTTCTCTTATCGAACAGCAATTTCAAAAATCAGTTGTTAATAATCAGGTTTCAAAAGAACTAAAAATTGTCCATTTTTATGGATATAAAGGTGGACAAGCACGTTCCACTCTACTTGGACTCATGTCTACAGTTTTAGCTGAAGATGGGTGGAAAGTTCTTGTTATAGACAGTGACATTGAAGCCCCATCATTAGACGTAATTTATGGACGAACTTCCGGTTCTATTTCAGGAACTTTGCTAGGAGTAGTTCAGTCTGTTGAAGAAATAAAACCTGAGCGTGTTAAGTCGATACCTTTAGCTGGATATGTAGATTTATTAGCCTGTCGGCCAACTTCGCCAGATTTTAATATTGATGCTGCGGCATTTGCTCTGCGCTCTGCTCTTGAACCAATGATAATTGAGAATGCAGCTAGGCGAATCTCGGAATTTGCGGCTGAAAAAAAATACGATATTATTTTAATCGATCATCGAGCCGGACTTTCACCAGTAACTTTACCCTGGATGACTACACTTCCAGGACCAACTGTTGTATGTGTTCGTCTTGATGATCAATGGCTACCCGCTAAACAATTCATAGAATCTGTCTTGAGAACACATATTTCTAATCCTGGAGTTTTTGTTTCTTGGCAGCCAGATAATGAGAATGAAGAATCATATATAAACAGGAATAATCAACAAATTGAAACATTACTAGATATGCTGGCAGAGATAATATCTCAAGAATCAGAAGATGAAGATTCAGAACTTTCTGCTGTTGAAGTTCGAGATCATTGGATTATTTGGCCTTATGACAGTGCTTTTAGATATAGCCGATTGCCAGATAAAAATCAACTAGCACCCAAAAACTTTGATAAACTTAGTAGTCTACGCAGTATTTTAAATATAGCTTCTAAAAAGCAGATTCAAAATAACATACTTACCCCAAGTGGAGCTACAGATGAAGGAGATTTGATCCAGACAGATGCTCTCCAACAACTTCTTATACCTGGCAATTCAATTTCATATATTTTTGGTAGAAAAGGTACAGGTAAAACTCGATTATTAAAAGAATTAGCCAAGGCAGAAATTGGTGAACCATTACTTGTAACTGCTGATAATGCAGAAGATAAAGGTTTGAAATCTCCTAGTCCAGAATTATCCGCAGCTATTGAGCATTATCGAGATACACCTGAGAATTTATGGTGGAATTTACTTTTAGCTGCCCTAGAAACAAAGACAACATCAAGAGAATTGTTAAGAGAAAATTTTTCTCAGAAACTAGAGGAGAATTTCAATGGAAATATTATCAATTTAATTATTGATCAATTAAATCAAAGTCCCAAGCGTACTTTTCTTCTTGATGGTTTAGAAACTGCTTTTACTGCTCAACTTACTTTTAGATATATTGAAAGCCTTTTTAGATTTATTCAAATTATTGAATCTGATGATAGACTATCAAATCGTTTACAGTTTAAACTTTTCTTAAGAACTGATTTAGCTCAAGGAGGCTATCAGAACATTGAGCAACAAATATTTGGAAAGGTAATTTATCTAAATTGGGATACCCAAAAAATATTTAATTTTATATTATCTCGAATAGATAAAATTAACTGGTATCAAGAAAATTTTCCAGGACTAATAGAAAGAATAAAAGAAAAACGCCAAGATATCCAAGGAGGTATTTTATCTACTGAAGAATGTGAAAATTTATTATTAATGGCTTTCCCAGAAAAACTGCGGAGAAATAATCTGGCTACTAAAACATTTCTGAAAACATATTTTGCAGATAGTGCCAGCGAAACACCAGAAGGTAGTACCACTGATAAACTGCGTTACTATCCACGTATTTTCGATAAATTTATTCAAGTAATTGCAAATCCCACACCTACTGATGTAGGTTCTTTTACAGGTAAACAAATTGAAGATGGTAAAATCGATCCTTCACTCATTGATATAGCTCATGAAGCAGCAGCAAAAGATTATTTAGGACAGTTGCGTTCTGAATTAAATTATCTAATTAATCTTGAAGATGATTTTTCTAAAAATGAACAAAAAATCAGGTCTTTACTTACTGCATTTAATGAACTGAAAACACCTTTTAAGTTAGATCAATGTATTTCTGAACTAGCTGAAAAGACACAGATAGATAAATCAAAAATTAGGAATGCAATTGAGAGTATGAAAAGTGTGGGAATGTTTGAAGATCGTCCTAAGTATTCTGGTGAACTACGAGTTGGCCGCCTGTTTAAATCTTCATTGAGAATGAAATATAATCGTTAATATCCTCATAAAGATTCAGGTACTTAAAACCTTCTACATAAAAAATGAGAGCTTGAAAAAATGTGTTAGCAAGTAGGTTGGGTTTTCTTACGTCAACCCAACATTTATTTCATAATGTTAGAGGGTATTCGATTTGAATACAATTATAATTTATTAACTTTCTAAAATATTAGAATCTGTTGCTAAGGTTCGCGCTCCTGTTTGCATAAGTTCAATATCTGTTAATGTCCAATCACGAGGATGCTGACAATGATGCGCTACTAATAGTCCCCATAATCCTCGCGGTATGAGAATTGGTACTACCAGATTAGCGCGAACTTGCATACTGCGAAGGAAATCACGGTGACAATCCTGAATTGGTTCTAATTCTATATCAGCGATCGCTCTTACTCTTCCTTCTAAGTACAAAGCAGCATATTCATGGTTAAAACAACCGCTTGGTCCGGTAAAACCAAGAATCGAATATTCATCAGCACTCAATGATTCAAATGTTACCTGCCCTTGCCATTGTTCATAGAAATAATACAATACTACACGATTAGCCTGAAGTGATTCTCTCAGGTGATTTGTCGTTTTTCGCACTAATTCATCGCGTTCTATTCTGATAACAAGGCGATTAAGTAATTTTTGCAACCCCTCATCAGGATGACAATTTGAGCGATTTTCAAATTCTGGGGAAGAAGGTTTACCTTGAGCGGAGTCGAAAGGAAGTTGCACAGATTTAAAATAATAACTAATTAAACAATTTCACGCTTCTATAGAAACTTATCAGACATTGTACAGAAAATTATTCTTATTTAATAAAGAAATAATGTAGTTTATGAAGCTGGTGATTGGTGATTGGGAAGAATGTTTTACCCATTACCCATCACCCATATTCTTAACTGACTCTAACTATACTGGGCAAATTAACTTTTAAGCGTTTCAATATCGCTTCCCGTCCTTGCATTGCCAAAGTATCTTCTAAAGGTGAAAGTTTGATTTCTTGCTGATATTTTAACTTTAACGCAGTTTGAATTAACCAATCGGCAACGAAAGGATTTTTTGGTAATAATGGCCCATGAGAATAGGTAGCGATCGCATTTTGATAAAACGCTCCTTCTGTGCCATCTTCTCCATTATTCCCCAAACCATACACCACACGCCCCAAAGCTTCCACTTTTCCTAATGTAGTCCGGCCACCATGATTTTCAAACCCGACTAAATAAGGTTTTGTTCCCGTCATTGCTTCTAGTTCCTGTGCCAATCGAGAAGCTGTTACTTCTATCACCAAATTACCAATACATCTTTTAGTATTTTCACCAGGATGGATAGAAACTAAATCCAAGATTCCTAAACCTTCAATCCTTTGTCCAAAGGCTGGTTCATAATAATTTCCTAGCAGTTGGGGAGAACCACAAGTAAAAACTCCCGGTGTGCCATGTTCGATTTTATCACGCATAGCCTCAGCTTTTGCCCCTTGTAAATCCCGCATGACAATCTCTTGCTGACGATCCTGCGCGCCCCCACCAACAATCACATCTACTGATTTTATATCCTCTGCGGTAGACTCTTGGTCTAAGGGTAAAACAATGACATTATATCCCCGCCATTGAGCGCGACGTTGGATAGTGATCACATTTCCGCGATCGCCATAGGTACTCATCAACTTGGGATATAGCCAACCAATAATAATTTCCATCGGTTTATAACTTATAAAACCTTTACTATAACGTTAGTAGGGAATAAGTTAAAAACTAATCATTAAAAAAGCAGATTAAACAGGCTTTTTAGGAATTTTTAATGGTTAGTTATTTTACCAATGCTGTATTAGCTGCTTTCCAACCATTCATGCTGGGTGGGAAACCTCGCACATTCTCATAGCCCAACAAGTGTAAAGACATAACCGCCATTGCGGAACGATAACCAGCGGAACAGTAAACTACTACAGGCTGTTTTTTCGGGATCTTGTCGAGGTTTTGCACCAATGTCCGCAAAGGAATATTGATAGCATTACCAATATGACCCGATTCATACTCAAAAGGTTCTCTGACATCCACCAGAAAAATATGATTTTGTTTCAACAACTGTTGCAACTCTTCCACTTTCCCTACTGTGTAATAGTTTCCAGGTATGGATTTGAGGTAATTATCCACTGTTGTTAGCTCTTCAGCATTAGAAGTATCTATTACTGCGATTTTCTGCGTTGGTGATAAAGGCAATGCTACGGCTGATGAGTTATAGGTAACACCAAAAAAGGCACAAATAAATATGCAGAAACTCGATAGAATTACAGTTAAACAAAGTCGAATTTTCATGAATTATTATTTCTTGAGAGTAATCCACAAAAAGATTGAGTGAATAGTTAAAATGAACTG
>NZ_VILC01000009.1:0-4131 GCF_009712065.1 Aphanizomenon sp. UHCC 0183
ATCATTTTTTAAGTTAGTAATTGAGTCCAATAACGTTCATAAATCTCTTCAAATTTTCCTAAAGGAGTTACACGTTCGCACTTTGCTAAAAGTGATTCAGGAGGAAATAAATTAGTATTCTCTTGAATTACTTTTGGTAAGTTTTCAAATCCTGCCCGATTAGGAGTAGAAATATATAAACGTTCGGAAATTTTCGCTGCTACTTCTGGTTGCAAAATTAAGTTAATCCAGGCATAAGCACCAGCTATATTCGGATTAGATTTGGGAATGACGATGGTATCAGTCCATAATGAAGAACCACTACGAGGAATTACAAATTTGAGGTTGGGATTTTCCTTACAAATTTTGACGGCATCAGTAGAATAACACATAGCTATCGCTAAATCTCCCGCCAGAATCTTATTTTGCCAAGCGTCAGTATCAAAAGCGGCGATCGCAGGTTTTAATATCTGCAATTTCTGATATGCTTGTTTAACCTCATTTTTATTTTGGGAATTATAGGAATAGCCCAACATCCGTAATGTTGCACCCATTACCTCTCGCACGTCATTGAGTAAGGTAAATCGTTTATTGAGTTTATCTTGATTTTGCCAAAGATACTCCCAATCTTCTGGGGCATTTACCAGTTCTTCTGAGTTGTATAATAAACCCGTTGTTCCCCAATTAAAAGGAATACTATAACGGTTATTCGGGTCATAAGTGGGATTATGAAATTGGGAAAATAAATTATCTAAGCCAATTAAACGGCTATGATCTATTTCCATCAATAACCCTTTTTCCGCCATCTTTTGTACCATATAGTCAGAGGGGTAAATAATGCTATAAGTACCACCACCTCCAGCTTGCAACTTAGCTAACATGACATCATTGGATTCATATACATCTGCTATTACTTTCACACCTGTTTGGGTCGTGAAGGTAGTTATTAATTCTTTATCTGTATATTGAGTCCAGGTATAAATATATAGTTTGCCACTTTGATTAGAGCTAATATAGTTTGACCCCACATTAGCTAGTCGCCAACCACAACTACCTAAAGATAAGGTAGAAAATGCCGCCGTTTTTTTGAGAAAATTCCGTCTGTTAGTCATTTAATTTACATCTTGACTAATAGCTAAACAGTCAAATTTTTCCCACCAAGCATAAATGGGTGTATTCCTACCTGGTAAACTAGCATAAGTATTAGGTTGTAAAACATTGAGGTGAACACCATTGATTAATTCCACAACATAATTAACATGAGTCCCTAAATACATGACATTAATTAGCCGTCCCTCAAAACAATTTGTGAGTATATTAGTGGGATAAAGGGAAAGTTGAATTTTTTCAGGACGGACACTAACAACAACACTTTGAGCTATTTCTAGAGGAGTTTGTTCGTGACGACTAACAATCATGGTTAATCCGGTTTTAGTAGAAATTTTCATAGATTCTGCATCTACTTCCACAATTTCACCGCTAAATAGATTAGTATCACCAATAAAGTCAGCTACAAAAGGTGTTTGAGGACGTTCGTAAATCTCGCTAGGAGTACCAATTTGTTCTATTTTGCCTTGATTCATCACCGCAATGCGATCAGATAAACATAATGCTTCTTCCTGATCATGTGTCACCATCACAAAAGTTAACCCTAAATCCTTGTGAAGATTGGATAACTCAACCTGCATCTCCTTGCGAAGTTTTAAGTCTAATGCTCCCAAAGGTTCATCGAGGAGAATAACTGCGGGACGATTAACCAAAGCCCTGGCTAAGGCTACCCGCTGTTGTTGACCACCGGAGAGTTGACTAGGAAGACGCGATCGCAAACTTTCCATTTTTACTAGCTTTAAAGCATCTGTAACGCGACTAGCAATTTCCGATTTGGATATTTTTTTCAATCGCAATCCAAAAGCAATATTTTCCCACACATTCAAGTGGTTAAATAAAGCATAACTTTGAAATACAGTATTCACAGGTCGCCGATAAGGAGGAACATCAGTCATTAACTGACCTTGAATGAGTAACTTACCAGCATCCACCCTTTCAAATCCAGCAATCAAGCGGAGCGTAGTTGTCTTTCCACAACCAGAGGGACCTAAAATGCTAAAGAACTCTCCCTGTCTAACATCCAAATCCACTCCTTGTACTGCGGGTTCTTGGTTGAAAAACTTGAATACATTACGCAATTCAACATCAAGTGGCTGTAGTGGTTTTAAACCTCTTTGATTCTGCATCGCAGTTTGAGCCATAATCTTCAGTAGAATACCCTGATATTTAATCTTGTCAGTTGTCAGTTGTTACCTATTTATCCCAAAAAATTATTTTGGTCTATGACTATTTTACCATCATTACTTAGTATAACAAAAAATACACGCACGGTTGGACGTGGTGTTCAATCCACATTTGTAATTCTATTCACGTTATTAATGTTATCTGGAATTGGTGCTAGATTAATATATTTACAAATTATCGAAGGAAAAAATCACCGCATCCGGGCAGAATCCAACCGCATTCGGATTATTCCCAAACAACCAGAAAGAGGTAATATTTTTGATAGAAATGGTAAATTATTAGCCAGCACCCGTTATCCCCGATCTGTGTACTTATGGCCAATGGCACATACCAAACCCTCTTGGTCGGTAGTTGGTCCACGTTTAGCCAAAATTCTCGACACACCCCAAACAGATATCGAGAAAATACTTGAACAATCTGCTGTTAATCCTTCATCATTAATTCGCATTGCTCGAAATTTAAACGAAGCACAGGTAACAGGATTAAAAGAGTATGAAAATGAACTACCAGGAGTAGAAATAAATACGGAAGCTGTTCGTTATTACCCTCATGGTCAAGAGTTGGCTCACATACTTGGATATACCCGTGAAGTTACTGCTGAACAGTTGCAAAAAAGGAAAGCTGAAGGCTACCGCTTAGGAGATGTCATGGGTCAAATGGGGGTAGAAAAAGCTTATGAAAAATTGTTAAGAGGTGAATGGGGCGGTCAGCAAGTGGAAGTTGATGGTAGCGGTAGACCTCTACGAGTATTGGGAAGCAAACAAGCAAAAGCTGGTAATGATTTGCATTTAACCATAGATTTGGATATGCAAATGGCAGCAGAAAAAGCTTTAGGTAATCGTAATGGCGCAATAGTTGCAATTGACCCTAAAAATGGGGCTGTCTTAGCAATGGTGTCTCATCCTACTTTTGACCCCAATATATTTTCTAAACAAAAACTTTCTCAAAAAGATTGGTTAACCGTTCAAGGTTCTGGACATCCTTTAGTTAATCGTGCCATTAGCGCCTTTCCTCCAGCCAGTACATTTAAAATCGTCACCACAACGGCTGGATTAGAATCAGGTAAATTTTATCCTGATACAGTATTACAAACCTACGGTTCTTTAACTATTGGTGGAACTAGATTTGGTGAATGGAATCATGCTGGGTTTGGTCCTCTGGGTTTTGTCGGGGCGATGCAGTGGAGTAGCGATACTTTCTTTTATCAAGTTGGTAAGCGAGTCGGTGGACCAACATTGATTGAATGGACTCGTAAATATGGTTTCGGTCAAAAAACCGGGTTTGAATTTACTACAGAAGAATCTAAAGGTTTAGTTCCTGATGAAAATTGGAAACAGAAAGCCTGGAAGATACCTTGGAGTGTCGGTGATACTATAAATATGTCCATTGGCCAAGGGGCTTTACAAGCTACTCCTTTACAAACCGCTGTGATGTTTGCTGTACCTGCCAATGGTGGTTATCGAGTTCAACCCCATTTATTGAAGGATAATGAAGAAGCTAAAAGCTGGAGAGAATCATTAAATCTCAAACCCACAACGGTCAAAGTTCTCCGGGAAGGATTGCGGAAGGTAGTTAGTGAAGGTACAGGTAAGGTACTAAATGTCCCCAATCTTCCGCCAGTAGCTGGTAAGAGTGGTACAGCAGAAGCTTGGAGGGCAGGAGTTAAAGAAAATCACGCTTGGTTTGGCGCTTATGCACCTGCGGATAAGCCAGAAATTTTAGTAGTGGCTTTTGCTGAACATTCCGGTGGTGGTGGTGGTAGTGTCGCTGCACCGATGATTTTAGAAATCATGGAAAAACATTTTGCTCGAAAATAGGTGATGGGTAATGGGTGATGGGTAATGGGTAATGGGTAATGGG
>NZ_VILC01000009.1:4153-9610 GCF_009712065.1 Aphanizomenon sp. UHCC 0183
GTTTTTCGCCTTCTTTTTGAGCAGCTAAAATATCCTTGATTTGAGCATTTGCCCAGTTATAGGCGTGTCTAGCTACTCCAGATGCTTTACGAAAAGCTGTAACCTGTCCGTTATTTGGAATTAATGCGGTTTTGAATGATAAAAGCATTGATTCGACCTTCAATGTTGTGTTATGATATCTAGTATATCAGATATATTAAGATTTGGCAATGCCTCGGATTAAATTTAAGCCACAAAATCAAGTAGCCTCCGATAAATCACCCTTGCAATTTAAGGTTTTACCTGGAGTCAGGGAAAAAATTAAAACCGTCCCTGATTGGCAGCAACGGTTGAGGGATTTTGTTGATCAACTTCTTGAAGACTTAGACAAACAGTAATATATGGATAGTTATGGGTAGAAATTATCAAGCTGCTTCTACCCCTTAATTGATGTCCTAACTGCCTAATTTTTTCACGTTGCCCAAAATCTCTCAATCAAGTGTTGACTTTCTGCTGAGAATTTGATATCCTCATCCTTGATAAGGAAGAACTATCATAAAATAAAAATCAACTAAACCCCGATCCCCTTTCCTTCTTCTCGCCATAACTGATTTAACCTATTAGCGGGCATAGTTAAATACAGCACATCTCCGGGAGCAAGAATTGTTTCCAGCAAATCCCAGCCTTGTACAGTTTCATGGTTGATTTCCACATACAAAGGCACAAAATCCGCAAACTTAGCCACATCCTTCACCCACTCATCACAAAAAGGGTGTATTGGTGTAATAGTAGTTGCAAAAGCTACCCATAAATTATCAGCAATAATCCCATTACCAATAATCCTACCACCGAGAGCAGCCGCAGCAAAAGCAGGAGCAGCGAGTTCAGCAGGACTAAATACAGCCTCAAAATCAAATACCTGTTGTGCTATACCAGCAAAATCAGGATCAGCATAGTTGACAATTACAGGAATCTTTGGCGCTAAAGACTTAGCCTTGAGGGCAATTTCCAAATTAGTCGCATCATTATTAGTAACAGCTAAAACTGCGGTAGCAGTGTTAATATTACTTGCTTGTAAAGTAGCCCGAAAACTCGCATCAGCAAGAATAACCGGAATACTCATTCCTCTAGCAGTAGTCACATATCTATTATTAGCATCTGTTTCAATAACTACTACCTCATGTCCACTCAGGTGCAATTGTTGAACAATTCTAATGCCAATACCACTTAAACCACAAACAATATAATGATGATGTTGAGGAATTCTTGCCGCATCCAAAAATTGTTTTAAGCGACTACCCAGGATAAAATCCGTCAGCATCGCGTACCAAATCCCAATTACCGCAGCCCCAATTAGCATAATCACAATAGTAAATAACTTAATGCTGTCTGGTGCATTTTCGACAACCTTATCATTACCACCAGCCCCCGTAATCATGCCAACAGCAAAATATAAAGCATCAATAAAAGAGATACTATGTTTACTAGCAACATAGGTAAAAGTGGATAGTAAAATAATTACGAATAAAGCAATTGCCATACCCACAACTGATTGGGCGTGTTTCTGAAACTCCCGAATATTGGCAAAAACTTTAACTAATTTTCTGACTAATGACTTACGTTGGGGACGAATGCGAGGTTGAGTACCAATAATTAAGCGATCGCCTACTCTTAATTGTTGTTCCAACAGCACCGCAGATACTAAATTTAGCTTTCCTTCCACAGCCACATAATAAATCAGCATCCTTGTGGGATCTTCCCATAAATCACTAATTTTTCTGCCTTTCCAGGGATGATTTTCGTGGATATATTCCTCTTGAATTGGCCAAATTTGCTCAAGTAACTTAATTTGACCAATAGCCTTATTCCCCAAAGCCGCAAAGGTAAATACAGGTGCTGCCAAACCCACAACACTCATACTTAAATGATTCGACAGAGTTTGATCAAGACGTTCACCTAAATTCGTATTATAAAACCGATTAATAATCCGAATTTGGGGATTAAGAACCCGTGCTTGCATCATAATTGATAAATTCAAAGCATCATCAGAAGTTGCAATTACCAAAGTATGTGCTTCTGTAATTCCTGCCGCTTGTAAAGTAGAAGCTGCGTGTAACTCACCAACAATTATATTAGCAGCAGGTTCACCAGAAACAGGTTTGCGATGAATACCTACCACCAAAGCCCCCTGTTGTCTGAGTAAGCGAAAGATTTTATATCCGGTACGTCCTAAGCCACAAACAATAATTCGAGGTTTCATAAAACCGCAACATAAAATTTATATAAAGGGCTACATATCAGTTATCAAGAAAAGCATCACCGACTCAGAATTGAATTCAAGAATCCTTATTGTTGCTTAATTTGTGGCAAAATAACTGTAACTGAAAACACGATATTTATCTCCAGGAAATTAAAAATTAAAAAATATTACGAGGTTAACCCGGATTTCTCACAAAGAAATAAAAAAAAGGTTAAAAACTACAAAAATGTATATTTAGGACTTGCTGATAGCGTAGCGTGGCGTTAGCCTGGGGGATGTGGGGGATGTGGGGGAGGTAGGGAAGGTGGGGGAGGTAGGGAAGGTGGGGGAAGATTAATATTTATGGTTTTTATGGTTTTTATGATTCATTAACCAGCGTGATGGGTTATTGATCATAGTCACTAAACGTAAATTCTATCCATGTTTGAGTTTCAGCAGATTCAGCCTGTCTTCGACACGCTCCGCGAACACAATCATTTAATTTAACAACAAAAGCAGCCTCATAACGACGTTTACGCCAAGCTTCTGCCCAAATCTCTATGAGATTTAACCATTGATATTGAGTTTGATTCTTCTGAGTTACCAATCATCTTCTTTCTCACCTCCTTTACTCTTTTACTCTTCACTACCTCCCCTACTCCCCTACCTCCCCCACCTCCCCCACCTCCCCTACTCCCCTACCTCCCCCACCTCCCCCACCTCCCCTACTCCCCTACCTCCCCCACCTCCCCCACCTCCTCATTTCCAATAACACTTTTAAAACCCCCTTAGTTTTGGCTTTTTCAAAAGCTTCTAAACCTTGAGAAAGAGGGTAAGAACTATCAATTAAATATTGGACATCTACCTTTCCCGTCGCCAACAATTCTAACGCCGGAACAAAGGGACCACAACGAGAACCAATCAGGGTAATTTCATCTACTACTAACGAGGAAGCATCTAAACTAAGATTTCCCGCATAAGTGCTTTTTAAGATTAATTTCCCACGAGGACGTAAAGCCCGACGAGCAATATTAAAGCCTTCAGGATTTCCAGTACAATCAACGGAGATATCAAAATATCTATCGGTGACACTATCAGCTAAACCTGTTTTAATTCCTTTTCCTGCTAAATTTATTAATTTGTCTTCGTGTCTTCCGACTACCAATAATTCACAACCAGTTAAAGCTAAAGTTTGGGCTATTAATTGTCCTAGCTTACCATCTCCAACCACTAATACTCGGTCATCCTTAGATATTTGTATTTGTTGTTGAATTTCCAATGCTGCGGCTATGGGTTCAGTAAAAGTTGCTGCTGCTGTAGATACATTTTCGGGGACAAGATGCAAATTCTCAATAGGTAGAGATAGATATTCTGCAAATGCACCATTACGGTTAACAATTCCTAAAACCGTGCGATTTTCACAATGCGTTGGTTGTCCGCGACGACAAAAACGACAATTACCACAAGCAGCGTTAATTTCACCAACGACTCTTTGATTAATTAACTGTTTGGGACCTTGTTCGACAATACCAACAAATTCATGACCGATAATGCCAGTATAGGGGTAATAACCTTTAATTAATTCTAGGTCAGTATTACAAATTCCTGCTCGCAAAACCCGCATCAAAGCCTCTCCTGGTGGTGGTTCAGGGATAGGAATATTGGTGCGTAATTCTAGTTGATTATTTTCTAACCAAAGTCCTTTCATAATTTTGTCAGTTGTTATACTTGAGAAGGTAATAACTTGCGTTTTTACATCCATATATCCCCCTTTACCCAAAGGCTCAATTTATTCCCGTGCGGAGTATAATTATTCGGTTTTAATTATTAGTTATTAAAATTTTACATTTTCTAGAAATGGTGTAAATATCGGAACTATATCGGAATTACTCACAACCATCGTAGGAAAAGAGCGATCGCTATAATCTATTCCCGGCGATAATGGAAAAGACTCAGAATTGAGCGATACCCACGTCCCACCCGCAGCTTGCACAATTACCCAAGCACCTGCAATATCCCATACCTTTGGTGTGGCTTCAATTCCTCCCAAAACCGCACCAGTGGCGACTGAAAGAAAATTATAACTAGCAACTCCTAACATCCGAATTTTACAGGGAAAACCTGGTTGAATAATGTCGGTACTGCGAGAACAAAGGTTGAAAAAGTGGTTTTTGCTGGGAGCATCTTTACTGGTATGAATGGGATGATTATTTAAAAATGCTCCCGTTGGCGTTGTTAAGCCCGATGAACCCGCCCAAAATCCATGAAAAACTTGATTTAATGGTGGTACGTAAACATAACCAAAAATGGGAGTTCCACGATAAAGTAAGCCCAAGGAAATAGACCAAATCGGAATTCCTCTGGTAAAATTTGTTGTACCATCCAAAGGATCAATAACCCAACACCATTCTGTATTCGGAAAAGTTTGACCTGCTTGCAGCAGCTCTTCACTATCACTTTCTTCGCTCAAAATGCCGTAACCGGAAAAGGTAGAAACAATCGCATCTCGAATTTCTTGATCTGCCCATTTATCAGATTTTGTGACTAAGCTACCATCAGATTTTTGTGAAGCTTGAACTTTGCCAAAATCCTGCATTAATTGTTTTCCTACTCTAGTAGTAGTAGTTTCCGCAAAGTCTAAAATCGTATTCCAAAAATCATTCATTTGATTAATTATCAGTTGTTAGTTGTCAATTATTAAATAATTTTATCATAGATGGATTCATAGAAAATTCAGTACAAAGTAACAATACCTTAGCCAAAATAAGAACCTTGATAATTTTTGGGAAAAACGGCAAAAATAAGCATACATAAGCGTTTTGAGGAAAAGGTAGTTTAGAATCTAAAACCCTTATCCTACCGTCAATACATTTAAAAAATCCTTGTCGGAAACCTTTAAGGAATTTTTAGGGCTGATTGTTTTTGCCAAGCAAGAGCGAGAAACGGGAGTTCATGGTTAAAGCATTATCATCTCACCCTCGTAATTTGGCTAAGGTATTGCTAAAACCCGAACGATGAACTGGATTTTCCCCATTCGTTGTCAAGCAATCTCTCTAGTTCATTGAGTATTCATACTTATTTTTCAACCTGACTGTTTTTTTAGCCAGAGGCAATGGCTAATAAATAGTTACTTTGTACTATATTTTGAATTCCAAAATCGGGGCTAATACTTTATTTTTTTCAAAATGAGAATTGCTGGTCGGGTTTATCATTGATTCTAATTGATGTATAAAAATTTT
>NZ_VILC01000009.1:10080-30548 GCF_009712065.1 Aphanizomenon sp. UHCC 0183
TTGCTGGCCGTCAGTTCATTCAATCCCCTGTCAATTATCTTGGCTGTAACTTCTGTGTTTCCTAAGTCATTCTCTAAGAATGGGGGAGTGGGGGAAGTAGGGGGAGTTGGGGGAGTTGGGGGAGTTGGGGAGGAATGTTTTGAAGTTGAGGAATTTCAAATTTACCGTCAAGCGGAATTAAACCGCACTACAGCATCATTACTCGCTAATGGGGCAATTTTGATTGTCGGTGAAGAGGGGAGTGGTAAGTCTGTACTGGGTAATGCCGTTGTTGAGAGATTAACCGATGACGGTTTTTTAGTGGCTTTCGTTGAACCAACTACTCCCAAACAGATGCTTTTAGAAATTGCCCAACAGTTTGAACTTCCCACAGAAGACATCGAGGGGAAAAATCTGACTATGGATAAATTGAAGAAAGCGATCGCCCAATTCCTCTCAGAGAACACAGCATTTATCGTCCTCGATGACGCTCAAAACTGTGATATGAAATTTAGAATATGGCTCAAACAGTTACGCCGTAAGGGTGTACCGATGCTTGTACTTGCTACAGACCCGCCCCGTTCTGATATCTTTATTAATATTCCCAGAATTGAACTGAAACCCTTACCAGAGAAGGCAATCAGACAAATTATGAAAGCAGCAGCGCAAGAAAGAGCGATCGCCTTAACGTCTGCCGATTTATCTAAACTGCAAGAACGCGCCGGGGGAAATCCAATGTTAGCTATTCGTGCCATCGAGGAGGAATATCTAGGGTTAGACATCGAGGGCGCGGATCATAGAAGATATTTTGACATCACCCCATTACTTTTGGTAGTGGGTGTAATCTTCGTGATTATGCGCTTTATCGGACTTGGTACTAATGACCAAGCATTATATATATTTGGTGGTATTGCTGCGGCTATATTCTTGGGACTCTCCCGACTGCTTTACAGTTTGCCTCAAGAGGAAAGGAGAATTAGGTAATGTTGGGAATATCTCACCTATTAATTAGTGGGACTGCGGCCAGCCTCTTATTACAAACTGCCGATCCTGTTTTGATTGCTGTTGGGGCGATCGCTGGTCTACTTCCTGATGTTGATGTTTCTACTTCTCCAGCAGGTAAGGTTTTTCCTTGGATATCTGGCTATTTTCAAGAGACAATGCCCCATAGAAGTATGACTCATTCTATCGTTGCATCGGCTGTTGTGGCGATCGCTTCCTATGGAACAGCAGTATTTATTCCCCAATTTATTCCTATAGCATCAGCGTTAACTATCGGGTACACATTCGGATGGTTTGCAGACTGCTTTACTCGCGGTGGTGTGGAGATGTTTTGGCCTTCATCTGTACGCTGTGTTTGTCCTGGTAATCGGAATCTCAGGTTAAAGACTGGGAGCAATGCTGAATATTTTGTACTTTGTATATTGGTGGCGATCGCATTATCAGCTTTTAGCATCAATAGTAAGGGGGGAATTTTAACCCAGTTTAATCGTCTAATTGCCTCTACATCAGGGGTACAGGGTGTGTACAATAGTTCGGGAAGCACTCATAAAATTGTTGCCAATATTAAGGGAGTCAGGGCGGGCGATCGGTCAAAGGTTGATGGACAATTTCAGATTATTCAACCTAATGGAACTGGTTTTATAGTCCTTGAACCTAATACAAATAAACTATATAAAGCCGCAACTGACCCTGATAGTCAGATTGTTATTGAACAAATTACCGCAGATGTTTCTACACCTGCTATTACTACTATTGAATCGGTATTTGTGGAAGATCAGGTTGTTGGGGAGGCGATAAGTAAATTTAACCGTACTAATACAAATGTATTTGTTACTGGTGACTTGTCGGTTGAGGATTTTGATACCTCAGTTTTACCGCGTGACCCTTACCAATTTAAGTTTATAGACGCATCACCTAGTAGTATTAAACTGGAAGCTGCACCACTAAAAGTTGTGATGAAATTCTTGGGGGATGAATTCGCAAGTGGTAGTTTGCAAGTCCGGTCAATTGTTAGTAGTCAATAATTATGAATCATTACAGGATAGCACTGAGATAGCCGTAAAAACCCTGTGCATAAGGGTTGGGCAAGTCTTCGGCTTTGACACCTACCAAGCTACCCAACCCAGTTTGATTTTCGGATGCCGTCACCGACATCACAGGTGTAGGCTGGACTCTTCGGTTGCACCCTCGACAGATTCCCACCTGCCGACTCTCGCGGTGAAGAGACTTCCCAACAGCGCAAACAACACGAAAACCAATATTGTTGTTGTTGTTGTCGCGCTCCGCCCTATTGTTGTTGCGAGACGCGGAACGGCAGTTTTTAGGATTGTTGATCCAAGAACCGCCCCGCAGTCGGGTTCGCCTACCCCTTCTCTACTCCCTCAACCAATTGAGTGAAGCAAATATCTGTTGGCGCAGTTGCCAAGTATCTCCATGCTCCAAATGAGCGAACCAACTTTGTAGAGATTGATTGGCTTTTTCTAATTCTATCCTACCTTGAAGATAATCTGTTTGCAATCGCTTGAGTCTACGCCTTGCTTGATGCAAATTGCTATTTCGTACCCGAATTGTATCTGCAAATATTCTAAATCCTAAAAAACTTGCCCCAATTTTTGTAGCAAATAGTTGACTTTTAATTGGATGAATTTTGAGCCTTAACTTAGCTAAATATTCTTCTATAGCTAATCTGGCATTGGTTAACAATTCTTTGTCATCACTAAATAAAGCAAAGTCATCAACATAACGGACATATTTGCATATTTTTAGCTGTTCTTTAACAAAATGATCAAGGCTATTTAAATAAATATTGGCGAAAAACTGGCTAGTTAAATTTCCAATTGGTAACCCTTTTTTGCGGGTTACAGGAGTAAGTAAATCATCTCCAGAGAAATAATCAATTACTGTTTCTTGTTCGTTATTGTTGTTAATAATAGTATCAATTAGCCACAGAGTATCGGAACATTTAATTTTCCGGCGGATTAATTCTTTTAAGATTATATGGTCTATACTGGGAAAATATTTTTTAATATCACATTGCAGTACATAGCAGCTATTACGAGCAAAGGTAGTAAATTTTCTTAAAGCTCGATGTGTGCCAAAACCAAGTCTGTTAGCATAAGAATCAGCTATAAAAATTCTCTCGAAAATTGGTACTATTATATTACAAAGAGCATGATGAACAACTCTATCACGATAAGGTGCGGCTGAAATTAGGCGGCTTTTGGGATTAATCAAGTGAAAGGTGCGGTAATTTCCTGGCTGATAACTTTTATCAGTTAACTGTTTCTGTAATCTAATTAATTCAGTTTCTAAATGATAATTAAAATCTAAAACATTGTCTCGAAATCGTTTCCCTTTTTGCGCTTGACGTGATGCTGAAAGTATGTTTTCAAAATTAATAATTTGGGAATAAAGATTACCGTAACGTTTCATAAAATTTGTTATTTAATAAACCCAATATTCCATACTTGCAAAATTAATATTCTCGAATCTAGAGAATTAACTTAATTTTCTCTATTTCTTTGTTTTTTAATCCATCCACCTAATTCTGTACCAATTTCATCTATTAACTTGATAGCGTATTCGTATCGCTCTACTGACATCTTATTGAAGTCTAGCATCATTCGTGTCTGATATCGCAAAATATCTAGTTTAGTATTCAGAGATTCTAATTGAGTCAGTTTATTTTTGGCATATTTGGCTTGAATTAAACCCTCTAGTAAATCATATAGTTGATTGATGATTCTGTCTCCTAATGTGAACTTATGAATTTTGGGCAATCTCTCAATAATTGGTACATACCATTTAATACAATCATAGGTTTTTTGAATAACTGATAATTCTTTCATTTCTTAATATATCTTAATATTTCTGTCAAATAGTTGGAGTCATCATGATGTCACAAAAATAGCAATTGGAGGACTACCAAACCTATTTTTGCAAAAAAATTTTTAATCGCTCCGCTACACTACGCTAACAAAGGGTAAAAAGAACAAGTGCAAATGGCAAAAGAGGAAAAGTATAAAGGGCTACTGAAGAATCCTCCCAACAGCGCAAACAACACGAAAACCAATATTGCCGTTGTTGTCGCCGCGCCCCGCCCTATTGTAGTAGCGAGACGCGGAACGGCAGTATTTAGGATTGTTGAACCAAGAACCGCCCCGCAGTACAGCGCGTCCTGACTTGTCGCTCAGTTTATCATCACTATTAAACCATGCACTTCCATCTGTGGGCGCTCCTTCATAATTATCATGCCAGTCATCCAAACACCACTCCCATACATTTCCGTGCATATCGTATAAGCCGAAGTTATTGGCTACTTCAAAACTCCCTACTTCTGTTGTTTCTTCTCTATAAACTCCTTTAGGTCCTTGACCATAAGAACTTGTACCTCGATAATTTGCCAAATCTGTTGTTATCGTCTCTCCAAAGTGGAATGGTGTCTTTGTCCCCGCTCGACAGGCATATTCCCATTCTGCTTCACTGGGTAAACGATATTGTCTTTTAGTATGCCTTGAGAGGCGATCGCAAAATTCCACCGCATCGTACCAAGAAACTTGCTCTACAGGTCTATTCCAGCGGTTTCCTGCCTTTTTTCCCTTTTCTGAAGCAGGATCTTTTTTAAAATTAGATGGGTCAGGCTTTAAATCAATGTTAACTTTAAGATCCGTTCGTTCTGCTATGGCTTTCCATTGTGCCTGTGTGACTTGATATTTACCCAAACAAAAGCCTTTGATAGTGACTTGGTGTTGAGGACGTTCATCGTTTGTGCTACCTTCTTCTTCTTTTGGTGAACCCATCATAAAAGTACCACCAGGAATCATTATCATTTCTAATTCAATTCCATTACCCAAGTCTTCTATATAATATTTTCCTGTCTTCCGTGTCCGGTTTATAACTATTATTGACATTTGTTTTTAGTTAATTCTTATTTTGCTGAAATTTATGATTCGATTATTTTCTACCCAGGGTTGATTTGAAAAAAAAATTTTAACGCTCCCCTTTGGGATTCTCATAGACCATTTTTGCAAAAAAAATTTTTAATCGCTCCGCTACGCTAACAAAGGGTAAAAAGAACAAGTACAAAGGGCAAAAGAGGAAAAGTATAAAGGGCTACTGAAAAATCCTCCCAACAGCGCAAACAACACGAAAACCAATATCGTAGAAGTAGTTGCCGCGCTCCGCCCTATAGAAGTAGCGAGACGCGGAACGGCAGTACTTAGGATTGTTGATCCAAGAACCGCCCCGCAGCACAACGCGTCCTGACTTGTCGTTTAGATTATCATCACTATTAAACCATGCACTTCCATCTGTGGGCGCTCCTTTATAATCATCACGCCAATCATCCAAACACCACTCCCATACATTCCCGTGCATATCATATAATCCGAAGTTATTGGCTACTTTAAAACTCCCTACTTCTGTTGTTTTTCTTCGATATTCTCCTTCAGATCCTTGACCATAAGTTTGAGTACCATCATAATTAGCCAAATCCGTTGTTATCGTCTCTCCAAAGTGAAACGGTGTAGTAGTCCCCGCTCGACAGGCATATTCCCATTCTGCTTCACTGGGTAAACGATATTGTCTTTTAGTATGCCTTGAGAGGCGATCGCAAAATTCCACCGCATCGTACCAAGAAACTTGCTCTACAGGACGATGGTTGGTGAGCGAAGTCGAACCATCACCTTTAAAATGAGATGAATTTGGTTGTAGTTCACGGTTGACTCGTGGAAGTGCAGCTACAGTTTTCCATTGTGCTTGGGTAACTGGATATTTGCCCATAAAGAAGGTGGGAACATTCACTTGGTGTTGAGGGCGTTCACTATCACTGCTATCTTTTTCTGTTTGCGGAGCGCCCATCTGAAAACTACCCCCTGGAATCTCTACCATTTCTAACTGGACTCTATTCTCCAAATTTTCGATAAAATACTGAGATTGTTGACGACGACGTTTAACTATTAATTCTGTTTTTTGTCCGAATCCTAAGAAGCCACCTGTTTGTTTTGGTTCAATGGTGGCTACTTCAAATTCAAACGGTTGTAGATTGGTGATGGTGATAGTTGCAACTTCAAAGGAAAATTCAAAGAATGCTTGATTGTTATTATCACTTTGTAAATATTGCGATTGTTCAATTTCATCAGCAAGCAGAGCATAAGCTCCTCCTAACCGTTTTAAAACTTTGACAGTAATAGTAGCAAAATATTCAAAATTTAAGTTTTGAAGATTTTTTTCGTTTTTAAGTTTTTCTAACTCTTGTGGATTTTTAAGTAAAGCCTGAAATTCTTGGCGATTTTTTCCTAGTTTTTCAGCAATATATTCAGAAATTTTATTAATTATTTTCAGGGAAGTCATTCCCAAACTATCTTGCAGGAAAATATCTCTTATGTCTTCATGAATAAAGCGATATTCAACATAATCTGGATGGGTATCTGGTGTAATTACTTTCGTAGGTTTTAAAATTCCTCCTAAAAATACTTCAGCTATGACATGAACTATTTTTTCCGATTGAGGTAGGAAATTTTTTTGAATTAATCGGACTACAGGTAAATTAATTACAGGTGCAGATGCTAATAAACTGGCTAAATTTCTGGCTAGGGGTGAAGAACTCATGCGAAATTGATATACTCGTTCCTCATTGGATAATGATATTTGAGATATATCTTGTGGTTCTGACTGTGTTTGTTGTTGAACTAAGTTTGGTGAAAAGGCAAAACCACCAGCACCAATAGTTCCTTTGCATATAACCATTTTACTCCAAGTTTTTATAGAATCTTGTGTGAGACTAAAAACAGGAACTTTAATGGATTTGTGAAAATTAATATCATCCCAAATTAAAATTTCTTTAATAGATAAATTACGATTTGCAACTGTATAAGCTGAACTATTTAACTGTACCATTGCCCCTGAACTTAAGGAAGTTCTTAACCACATTCTTTCCGGTAACATTTGCACAATGGCGACAATATTATGTTTTCCCCAAATCTTTAATAGATTAAAAGCTGTGCCATTACGCCAAATTTCACTAACACAATCACTGACTATGAAGATAATTCTACGACCAGTAGGATCAATTAATTTTTGAGGAGAATATCTTTTTTCCCCTATTCCTTGTTTTAAATAAATCTTTCCTTGATTATCTTTAAAGATGCCAAAGATTTGAATATTCCTAAATATGCCATAATGTTTTAAAATTTTTTGTAATTCTTTGATAATGCGTTGCCAAAAAATCATGGAATCACTTTTATCTATAACTAATAATAAATCAAATTTTAATTCTCTGCGTGGTTCAAGAATAGGAATACAAATACCGTTTAATTCAGCCATAAGTTCGACGGTGGCTTTTTCATTTAATAAGACTGCTTTACCATAGGCAATATATTGAATTAAAAAACGTAATGCTTTAGCAATTTTGCGGGGATATGGAAGGGAGGAAACATCAGGAATATTTATTGATAAACCACTATCGGGATAGGAATCTGATGTTTTGGGAACAATAGGAACATCAGATGGTGGTTGTTCAATTTGAGATGTTACTTCTGGAGTTATTTGGGTTTTATTTTTGGTTTTTGGAGGTATATTTTCAAATTCATTATTTGTTGGTGGTTGTTGCGGTGGAGTTGGTTTTTTTTCAACAGGAACATGAGTACAAGTTTGTTGTGCTAACCAGAGAATTTCAGCAATTTCTGTACCAGTTAGATTCAATTTTTTTTCTAATGTGGTGATGAATTGGTCAAATTGCCTACTCATGGTTTTAAAATCCTTTACTATTTATATTTTACAGGCAAGATGCCTGTACCACAAGAGATATTTTTATTGTTCATCAGTATCAGATAAAGATTTAAACAATAACTCTTGTAAATCTTCAGTAAAAGATTCAGGATTCAGGTTATTTCTCATATAAATAGCATTTAATAATTGATCTGTTGCCCGTTCTGTTGCTTCTTTGTTTCTAAAGTCTTCTATGAGTTTATCCGTTGCTTTTTTAGTTTCTTCATAACTATCACCATCAAAATGAGATGCAATGATATTTTTTAAATATTCTGGATCAGGATCAGGCATTCTTACCCGTAAACAGCGCCGAACAAATGCGGGAGGAAAGTCTCTTTCTCCATTACTGGTCATAATAATAATGGGAAATTCTGAACAATGTACTCTACCTGCTTTAATTGTAGCTTTATCTTCAATGCTTGCGTCTTCTGTACGAACTTTTACAGTTTTATTTGCTTCTATTGTAGATGTTTTTGGCTGAGAAGTATCAGCCCAACGGACTAATTCAGGAATGGAAAATTTACCTTCTTCAAATAGATGTAATAAATCATTAGGTAAATTAATGTCACTTTTATCAATTTCATCAATTAATAAAACTCTAGGATAAAGAGATGGTAAAAATGCTGTACCTAATGGTCCCAATGTGATATAATTACCAATATCAGGAAGTTTTTTCTTTTCTGGATCTGTAATTAATTGATAATCTTGAAGTCGGGCGATCGCATCATAAGCATATAATCCATCTTGGAGGGTAGTACGGGAAGTAATAGGCCAACTTAATACAGTTCCTAATTTTAATTCATGAGCGATCGCATAAGCTAAAGAAGTTTTACCAGATCCAGGATTTCCTGTCACTAAAAGCGGTCTTCGCAACAATATAGCAGCATTAACCGCATCTAATACTGTGATTTTAGGATTGTCTTCACTATCATCATCATTTGCTGCGGTTGGTTGACTAGAAACGCGAAATCTTTTACCTTTTTCTCGACCCCTTTCATTTTCGGGAGAGTTAGCTAATTTTTGAATTTTTTGCCATTGATCATAAATTTTCTTTAATTCTTCTGAATTTTTAGTAATTTCTTCAATCTTTTTATTTTTATTTTCACTATCATCTAAATTTATTGCTTCTTTTAATTTATCTATACCTTCAATTTCTAAAAATTTTCGCCAAGGTGGTGGAGATTTCATTTTTTCCTTGATCATTTTTTTTTGGCTATCTATATCATGATCTTGTCCATCACCATAAAATAAATACCAGTCCTTGTTGTTTTGTGAGTTGTTTTCTGTTTGATGTTCAGTCATTGTTTTTGTCCTTGTGAATAGTTTTAATTTGTGATACCTAAATACCCCTTATGTGGTGTTCATGGACATATTGGGAGATGTTAATTGACTTATTTGTGTTGGTAATTTGTCATGATCAAATAATACTCCTAGTATTAACCTTTCTTCATATTCCCGATAATATTGTTGTCTAATACTCAAAAGTTGCTCATATATTTTATCAACTTTACAAAAATTATTATTGGATATATTAAAAATTTCTTGATAGACATCATCAATAGTCCTATTGTCTTCCTCAAGACTGCACCTAATCCATAAACACAAAGGAGTACCAGGGGAAATGTAATTTATATAGAATTTATCAGGTTTTAATTGTAAGTCATTTTTAGTAATAAGATGACAATATTCTTGAATATTATTTATATCATTAGTATCAGCAATAATTTTTTTTAGTTTTTGAAATTTTGACTCTAATCTACCTTTAGAGGCTTGATCTGTAAACCTATTATAAGAGCGTACTGTGAAAGGATATAAATGACCAATTGGTTGATCAATTCCAGCTTCCTTAATTTTTTTGATACTAAAATCTTTAGTTAAAAGTTTATGAGGTAAAAATAATTCAATAATTGGTGTAGGAGTGAAAATATTTGGTTTTGATTTCAATTGATTGATAATTTCATTTATGGCAACAGAAATAATTTGATTTTCTGAATAACCTTGATCTATATTAGACAATGTAATAATTGTCTCACTATCAGGAGTATTCATTTTAGTATCATTATTTTCAAATTGTGCAACTTGAGATGTTATAATATATTTTTTATTCACTGTTGGATGAGGAGTAACAATAACAAAAATATAATTAACAATATTATTTGCATTTTGAATTGTTGTCTTAGGGGTCACCGTTACCTCACTTCGCAAAGATTTTACTAAATCAGCAAAGTGTTCACTGGATTTACAAAGTATCTCTAAAAAACTATCTATTAGTCCTTTTCTAATTAAATGATTAACTAAAGAACTATATCTAGCATTAGCTGTATTCCCAGAAATTTCATGATAAGGATTTCCTTGCAGTTGACTTGTATTATTTTCACATATAGTTTTTAATTCTTCTTCTGTAAATACATCTTGAAGAATTTTAATTAATACTTGTTTGTTTTCGTCAGTCATATTCATTATGTTTTACTAAAAAAATAATGGCGTTGCTGAATTAGGGTATGAAATTGAAAAATCAATGATTTCAAACTCTTACTCTCTGCGACTGGAGCGCCTCTGCGTGTTCGCGCAGCGTGCCGTAGGCATAATAAAATCATACTCTTAATCAGCAACGCCAAAATAATTTATCCTCGTAAAGATTTTACTAAATCAGCAAAGTGTTCACTGGATTTACAAAGTATCTCTAAAAAACTATCTATTAGTCCTTTTCTAATTAAATGATTAACTAAAGAACTATATCTAGCATTAACTGTATTCCCAGTAATTGCATCATAAGGATTTCCTTTCAGTTTACTCGTATTATTTTCACATATAGTTTTTAATTCTTCTTCTGTAAATACATCTTGAAGAATTTTAATTAATACTTGTTTGTTGTCGTCATCTGTCCATATAATAGGTTTAATAGGTTGTACATAATTCTCAAGCATTGGATAACCATAAGCCTCTCTGAACTTACCATGTTTATTTTTAAAAGATTGTTTAGAGAACTTATCTTGAGAAAGTTCATCATAGGTCATTTCATCAACAAATAACCAACCAGGAAATGCACCAGCTTCCAATTCTTTAGCCCTTAAAAAACCGTGACCTGTAAATATATTTATAGCTTTTGGATCATAATTAATCTCACGATCTGTAGCTGCACCAAAACGAAACATCCATTGGTCTATACCAGGTTTTTGGTTACGTTCATTTACTAATCTACAAAATATCTCAACAAATTTATAGGCATTTTCAGGATATTCAAATATTAGTCTATATCCATCAGCCATAGACATTTCTATTTTAGTGAAATTAGAATCAATATTATAATTTTTAGTTGATTCGTTTAAAGCTGGTATAACAATTTCTTCGATTTTTTTAATAAAAATCCGTAGAATTTCATTTCCTAAATCATATTTTTCAAAAAGTTCCTTGAAAGATTGGGAAGAGTTGACTAAATCAAGTTGAACTATTGTTAATTGATGAGATGACATGAATTACCTCTATTTTTCCTCAATTTATTTTTGATAAAAATAATTACAATTACAAATAATGATAAATAACCAAACTAAACAAAACAGAACAGGGAATTACCAAAATAGCAGCAATCAACACATATATTGCATAGGTAAAAATCCGAAATTTTAGAAAAGTAATTTCAGCATTCACAGTTATTTGTGCAGCAATATCTTGATATTCTTTTTTATAGGGTATATTATTTAATTTACTGTCAAAATAATGCTTATTCAGTGCCTCTAACAATTCAATTGGCTTATATTTTTGCAAATGTCCAAAAAACCAGAAATTATCTTTATCTGGATTAGTAGTATTTAAGTTACGTCGCAACCCTAAAACACGCTCTAAATTGGTTCTAGGTAAAAAAGACAAGGAGCAAGCTAAAGCACAAATACAAAGAATAATTGTTGTTAATAATAACCCAATTTTTAATGAATTAGGCAGACTTTGTGCTGTGGATAAAATGGTTATAGTAGCAGTAATCGCAGCACCAGAAAAGGCTAAAAGAATACCATTTTTAGCCTCTGCAAACTTCAGCCAGTCATTCACATTTTGGAAAATTGCTATGAGCTTAGAAGAGACATCATCCATAAAAACACCTCTCGTCAAATTTAGATTCTAATTCCCTGAGCCTTTTTTCCAACTCACCCATCCTCTGATTCAACGGCATATTGTCAGTACAACCAATATACTGACTAATTGCACTCACAACCACATCAGTTTTCGACGTGCCAGTTAGCTCAACATAGTTATTGAGTTCTTGCAGTAGAGATGGTGATAATCTGATAGCAATTTGCGGTTTACCCATAGCTTAGACCGGATAATTCTAGAATATGCTATCAAACAGTATGACTAAGTATTGTTATTTATGAACAATTCTTTACTCAAGTAGTGTTTTTCTTGTGAGTGATACATATCTCGTCCTAGTAGTCTGTCAACCAGGGAACTCTTAACTGGGAATAGGGAACAGAGTTGAAAGTCTTTTGGTGTATGGTTTCTTAGGTAAATTCTGTATCTCATTCAGGTGCATACCGCTATATAATTATAATTATTAGGACTTACGCACTGTACAAACTTGTCATGATATGAATGAACGAAATTGCGTCGTTTTCGGCTTTGGGAATAACTTATTGAGTAGTAGGGTGCGTCAGATAGAGGAAATCTGTTTTTTTGTCAAAATATCGTGTCTGACGCACCCTACAAGAGATAAAATTCACTTTACATATTTGGGGAATCTTGTCAATACGTAAATCCTAATTATTTAACTTTTAAATCTAAATACATAACACAAGCTTTAAAACCAATTAACATGAAACCATTACCACAGGCTACACTTAAACCACAGGGTAAAGTAATTGAGAAAGAAAAATCGCACTCTGGCATATTATTAGGGGATAAATGCTATTGGAATCCTGCCAGTTTACCAAATGGTCACGTTGCCATAATCGGTACTTCTGGAAGTGGTAAGACTCAAACATTAAAAGCGATCGCCTATGAATTACCTAAATTATTTCCCACTATAAAGAATATTATCATTGATTATCACGGAGATCAGCAACTACCGGGTGAAGTTTGCTATCCCTTAGATATGGAGTCACCCTATGGGATTAATCCATTAACAATTGATTTAGATACTAAAGGTGGTGGACCAGCACTGCAAGGAATAGCAGTAGCGCAATATTGCGTAAAGCCTTGACAATGGGAGCAAATCAGGAAGGATTAATTATAGAAATATTAAGTCATTGCTATAAACAAAAAGGAATTACTCAAGAAAGCGTAAGCACCTGGACTAATAAACCACCAACTTTTCAAGACTTACAAAATGAGATTACAGCAAGAATAGAGAATGGATGTAGAGAATCCTCTAAATTAGCCTTAAAATTAGCAGCAATGTTTGAATATGGGATATTTAATAAACCACAACCTAATTTAAAATTACCATTAATTAGATTTGATTTATCAGCACTTGGTAAAGTTCCTGGGTTGAGTGCGATGCCTTCGGCGAGCGCAGCTATCGCCGCAGAAACACTGTTAAAGCAATTATTAGATTCACATAAATTGCAAGGTGAAATTAAAGATAAAACACCTCGTTGTTACGTCATCTTGGATGAGTGCAAAGAAGTCAAATCATCAGAAACACTGGCGAGAATATCAGCAGAAGCCCGTAAATGTTGTTCCTCAATTTTTTGGGAGGCGATCGCTAATGATGCCCCAGCCTTGTCAAACTCAGCGCGGTGTTCTCGATTATCAATAGTTATACCCAATACGGCTTAATTATTTGATTCTCTGGGTAGGGGTAAAGCAAGAGCTTAATGGTGTCAACTTAACGTAAAACCCATATAATGAATTTTCAGGCTTGACCGAGCAGTATTAGCCCTGAAATATGGCTAACGCCACGCTACGCTATCATTTCAGGGTGGGTGTGGAAGCCAACAAATAAGCCACCTGTAGCTTAAGTTGACACCAATGAAGCTCTTGCTTTACCCCTACAAATCTAGGGTTTTCGTGATTTTACAAAAGTCCATGTCCTAACCATTTTGAGTGTAATCAGGGTAATTATGCGCTTTTTAATGAGAATTGCCGGCTTTGGTTTGCTGATTTTAGGTATTTACTTGGTTGGGAAAAATATATTTTTTACAACCAATGTCTATCCTTACTGGTGGCGAGGAATTGCCGCTGATATTTCAGTGTTAGCACTAACATTAGGTGTATTGATGCTAGTTTTTTTCTCAGAAAGTATGAAAAATCTGGGATGGATTGCTATTTCTGTGGGTATTATGGCGGTATTTATTAGTAGTCGTGCAATTCTTAGTCCTACCAGTTTATGGCAATTTTTTCTCTCCTTAATTTGTATTACATCGGGTTATAAAATGTTCACAACTGGATACTCACCTTTTTGATTTTATTGTTTAGGAGTTAGATGATTATAGGCTTCTCAACTCCTATTTTATTTTCTATCTCTACAGGTGGACGGACACACAAATAAATCAAAGCTCCAAATAAAGGCATTACAAATAACCAAAATAATTGATTATCTTTCCCACCTCGTCGCGCCATATCATCTCCTAGTAATGTGGGAAACAATAGACTCAACATCACAAAATCTAAACTCATCACATGAATAAATCGGCTACTTTGCCACTGTTGGACAAAATCACCCCAATCGCCTTGTAAACCAGATGCGAATAAAACCGCCGTTCCTATAGTTAATAAAATTCCTAAAATGCGAGAATCTAGGATTTTCAGAAATAAATTTTTTTCACCAATAAACTTTTGATTGGGTTGTCTTAAAGCCAAATAGGGTAAAAGTGCAAAAGCACCTAATGCAAAAGCACCACTAGCGAAAGGCCAAGCTGGGATTTTTTGACCTCTACCATCAAAAAAGACGACTGCACTATATATAAAAGGCCAAATCCCCATGATATTAAATAAAGATATAATCAGAGGATTAATGCCTTGCCAATTGCCTGTGGAGAGATTTTTGATTAACTCAAAAGTATCAGGTTGTTCGGGAGGAGCAAAGAAAAAGGCATAGGAAACAAATCCTAGCCATAATAGACCAAAAGTGATTTTTCTCAACATGACTTTATGGAAATTAACTAAAAGCTTCCGAGAGATAATCTGCTGCTGCTGCAACTACAGCGATCGCACTCTCATAGTCTAACCTAGTTGGACCCAAAACTCCCACACTTCCTACTGGCACAGAACCCCGCCGATAAATAGCAGAAATCAAAGTACAAGTCCGAATAGGTTCAAGAGGATTTTCTGTGCCAATTCGCACTGTTACCTTAGACTTATTCATATCGTGCATTTCTGCTTCTTCACAAATTAAATGCCAAAGTTGGTCTTGTTCCTCTTCCAATAATTGCATAATTGTCTGTACCTGCTGTACCTGAGAAAACTCAGGTTGTCGTAAAACCTCTCCAATCCCGCGCACCATAATTTGTGTGGTTGTTGGTGCTAGAGCGCGATGAGTCAATTCTACCAAAGAACTTTTTAATAATTCACCATAAACTCTAAACTCCTGATCCAATTTACTCCAATCAAGATAGCCTATTTCTAATAAACTCTGTCCTCTTAAATGAGTATTCAAAAAGTTAGAAACAATCTGCAATTGATGATCAATTACCTCCGCTTCTGGTTTACTTTCTGGATTATGTAAAAATAAATCCATCACCTTAGAATGGGTTTCATAACTATCTGTCACCACAATTAACATAATTCGCTCTGATTCAATTTGCACCAGTTGCAAATGTCGTAACTTTGCGGTTGTGGGTTGCGGCATAGTAATTAAAGTAATACAGCCGCTTAATGTTGCTAAAATTTGGGCAGCGCCTTGTAATAAGGCCTCCAAACTACAATCTTCCCAATGCAGATGTTTTTGTAATACGGTTTCTACCTCTTTTGCTAAAGTTTCTGATGGTTTAATTAATTGATCAACGTAAATACGATAACCAGAATCAGAAGGAATTCTACCCGCAGAGGTATGTGGTTGATAAAGTAACCCTGATTTTTCCAAAACACCCATCACACTGCGAATCGTAGCCGAGCTAACACCCAGATCAAATCCTTCAATTAGAGCTTTAGAGCCAACAGGTTCTGCTGTGGTAATATAGTGACGTACAGTTGCATAAAGTATATTCTGTTGCCGATTAGTCAGATGAACTTGCATAAGTGATTTTTCTACTGAAGGCAAATCTTAATCAAAATTGGAAAAAAATGCGGTTTTCACCGCAAAAATGGAAAAAAGAATTAATTATTAATTAAAGTAAGATAGCAAATTATATACTTATATTGTATTAATTGAACACAAAATTTACTTTCAGCATTTATTTGCTGCATTTGTTATTACTACATAGCTGAAATCCAAAAAGAAGATGAATTTCTCTCTGTTTCAGTATTATCTCATAGTCTATCAACCTAAGTTGTGGTTTTAGTCACAAAATATTATTTTCTATTGATCAAAATTTTGACCGCGCCAGTAGAGGGTAGGGGTGGAAATATTTTGTTTAGGAACGCAAATTTAATAACCTGCAATTCTCTTTCTGAATTCTGGGCGCAGGCCCTGCGCCCCTACTGTTCCCTAATATTGCGGCACAGAAGGATCAACTAAAATCGAATAAGCGGAAATCCCACCCTTAATATTTTTAACATTTGTAAATCCTTGAGTAACTAACCACTGGCACATCTGAGCGGAACGGATACCATGATGACAGAGAACCAGAGTTTCTGCATGGACATCAAAGCGAACAGGGACTTGTTGATTCCATTGCTCATATTCACTTAAAGGAAGATTGACAAAACCATCTAATCGTGATATGGCAATTTCCTGGGGTTCACGTACATCTATTAACTGAAGGGTTTCTTCATTATTTTCAAGCCGTTTGGCTAGTTCCTCAACAGTAATTTCGGAAAAGGGTTGATCAAATGATGTATTTGTCATGCAGTTTTTCTAAAAAATCCTATACTATTCATGTTTGCAGAAAAGCTAGAAAATATAAAGAATGTGAACAGTCAACACTTAACAAAAAATATTAAACTTGGTTTCCTTATAGCTGGCATAATTACGCTTGTACTAGTTTGTTTAGCTAAATTCTCCTGGTTTGCGGAAAAAAGTCCAGTTAGTCTTGTAGTTCGCAACTCTCAACCCGCTGCGGCTATATTCGTCTCCAAGTCCTCACCAGCAATGGTTTCATTATTGATCAATCCCGACGGGTTACAGAAAATAGCACCAAAAGGAGAATTTTCTCAACTCAAAAATCGTCTACTGGCAAAAAGTAATATAGATTATCAAGATGATATTAAACCCTGGTTGGGTGATGAAATTACCCTAGCTGTAACTACCATAGATATAGACCGTGATCCAGAGAACGGACTACAGACCGGGTATTTAATGGCACTTGCCACTGCAAAACCAGGGAAAAGCCGTGATTTTTTGGAGTTGTTATTTTCTAAACGGGCTTTTAGTGGGACTAATTTAGGAATTGAACGTTATAAAGGTGTCAAGGTTATTTATGATAATACTGAATATTCATCAGGGGTAAATATCCAATATCCAATATCCAATATCCAAAATAATTTAGCTGGTGCAGTTGTTAATAATTTTGTTTTACTGGCTAATCATCCTCAAGTGATCAAGGAAGCAATTAATAATTTACAAGCTCCAGATTTAAACTTAATTAGTTCTCTAGAATATCAAAAAGCTACTCAAAAAATCTCTAAAAATTCTGTAGCTATAACTTTCTTAAATTTACCGAAAGTTGGTAAATGGCAAGGGTTAGAATTAGCAGAATCAACTTATAATAGCCAAATTCTATCTTTCGTTGTCAACTCCCAAGGGTTGCTCACAGAAAGTACATTTTTCACAAATTCCCAGATTTTACCTTCATATTCACCACTATCTCAACCTGTGGGAGCATTACAGTATATTCCAAAATCAACAGCTTTAGCGATCGCCGGCACAAATTTGAGTAAATTAGATAATAGCGATGTAGCAAAACTGTGGAAGCAAGTAACAGCAGGCATTTACGGTTCTAGTAAAGATGGTACGGCTCGATTACTACAGCCCCTAGCAACAATCCAAGACCATTGGAATTTAAACTTTAGCGCAGATATTTTCAATTGGGTAACGGGAGAATACGCTTTAGCTTTATTACCCAATGCGGAAAATACAACCCTTAATTGGTTATTTGTCAGCGAAAAAACCCCAGGGTTAGCAGCAGGAATCACACATTTAAATAATATTGCCAGTAGAAGTGGCTTTAATGTTAGTTCCCTAACTTTAGATCAACAAAAAATATCAGCTTGGACAAAAATTACAGCCACAAGTAAAAATAACACATCTATTAATGTTGACACGAAAGTTAAAGGAGTGCATACAACCTTAGATAATTATGAAATTTTCAGTTCCGACTTAAAAACCCTGAAAACTGTTTTGAGTCAAAAGCAAAAATCTCTCCTAGAAAATCCCCAATTTCAAAACAGTATTGCGACAATTCCCCAACCCAACCAAGGGTATATTTATTTAGACTGGGAAAATAGTCAAGATATTCTCAAACGTCAACTACCTTTGCTTAAACTTGCAGAAGTGTTAGGTAAGCCACTTTTTGATAATTTAAAATCCCTGACAGTTAGCAGTTATAGCAGCGAACCAGGAACACTTAAAGGCGGAGTATTCTGGCAACTGCATTAAATGTCAGAATCAGGATATCCACCGATTAAAGGATAGACAGGATGAATAGCAATACAGTTCAGTTAAGAAAACATAGGTTGGGTTGAGCGATATTTTGCGTAATTCTTATGAAAATAAGGATTTTATGACCAATCACCAATTACCAATCCCTAATTACCAAGTCACGATAATATGGGAGAGTAGCTTGTTGTGCTATCAAGGGTACTATCTCAATGTTCTCTAGACTCCGTGCCGATTTTCGCATCATCTTTGAACGTGACCCCGCAGCCCGGAATTGGTTGGAGGTTTTGTTTTGTTATCCAGGTTTGCAAGCCCTAGTGTTTCACCGCTTTGCACACTGGTTGCGTCGTCTTGGTCTTCCCTTTTTCCCCCGCTTGATTTCTCACATTGCCCGGTTTTTAACAGGTGTAGAAATTCATCCAGGGGCTACAATTGGTAAAGGCGTATTTATTGATCACGGAATGGGAGTAGTAATTGGGGAAACAGCAATTATCGGCAACTACGCGCTGATTTATCAAGGTGTTACATTGGGGGGAACAGGTAAAGAAAGCGGTAAACGTCACCCCACATTAGGGGAAAATGTCGTGGTTGGTGCAGGTGCAAAGGTTTTAGGAAATATTGAAATTGGTGATAATGTCCGCATTGGTGCCGGTTCAGTGGTATTGAGAGACGTACCATCTAGTTGTACCGTTGTCGGTGTCCCTGGACGGATTATTTATCGTTCTGGAGTCCGGGTTGCACCATTAGAACACAGCAATTTACCAGATTCAGAAGCCCAAGTAATTCGCACCTTAGTTGACCGCATTGAAGCGTTAGAAGAACAAATTCAAGCTTTGCAAACTCCCGCAAAAACTCCGGTTTTAGTTGGTAAATTCCTTCCAGAAGATGAATTACCAAAAGAACACAATTTTTGTAATATCAGAGATAAACAAATTCAAGAATTCTTTGATGGTGCAGGAATCTAGTACCGCAAGGCGGAAGTCAAAAGTCAAAAGTCAAAATGAAGACAGCATAGGCTTTTGGAGGATTTAGAATGGTTTATTTACGCCGTTTTGTACTAGTAGTCTGTCAACCCGAAAATGACGGGTGAAGGCAAGCAGGGGGAGAAGAGAGGCAGGGGGGCAGAGGGGTTAGCCGATCGCATCAACAGTCTATCCCCTAAAGGCGATCGCTTAACCGGGTACTCCTCTATTTTTGTGTTGATACAATCACCTGTGCTTCTCTTAAGACTCTATCGCCCCATAAATAACCCCGGATTACTTCCTGAATCACCGTATTTTCTGCGACATCTGCCCTTGATTTACGTCCTACAGCATACATTGTCTGGGAGTCAAAAGGTTTACCCTGGGCGACAATAGGAACAATACGGCGTTGTTTGAGTATTTCTAAAAGCGATCGCCTAATTAACTCCACTCCCTGTTGATTGCTGGTGAAAATTTCCGTTAATGATTCTGACATTGGTAATTTTTCCGGCTCACTGAATTCAGTATAATTACCATTAATCCAATCTAATAACTTTTCCCAGAAGCCTTTTTTTATTAGTGGTTTTGAGTTTGAGGTAGTAGATAATGCTTCTAGTTCTTCTTGCCAGTAAGTACAAGCCTGATCTAAAGCATCCACAATACCCAGCAAATCTTTGAGGAGTTTCTCCTGCTGCTGTTCAAATTTTCCCGATGCCTGTTTTTGAATTTCTTCCAAACGTATTGGCATCTGTTCTTGCTCTGTCCGAATTACCGCCAATGCTTGTACCAGAGCATCTTGGGTAGAATGCAATAATTTACCCTGTTGCTTAACTTCATGGCGGAGAGCAGTCCACTCGGACACCATTTGATAAGGATCAAAGGCATGAGCAGATGATGGTGGTTCACCTAAATATTCAGGGGGTAGTTGTTCTGATTGTAAATAATCTAGAAAATTGGCAAATAAAGCTTCTTTGTCAGTTGTCATTGGTAATCGGTAATTGGTGATTGGTAATTGGTAATTGGTAATTGGTAATTGGTAAAAATCTGTTCCCTGTTCCCTGTTCCCTGTT